>JAITOI010000011.1 GCA_031289995.1 Prevotellaceae bacterium
GGCAACGGGAGGCTGGGCGCAATGGTGTTCGGCACGCCGGACAACGAGCTGCTCCAGCTCAACGAAGAGACCCTGTGGTCGGGCAGCCCCGTTGACCCCAACCCCAACCCCGACGCGCCCCAGTACCTGCCGCAGGTGCGCGAGGCGCTCGCCGCAGAGGACTACGGCAAGGCCGCGTCGCTGCTCAAAAAAATGCAGGGCTACTACACCGAATCGTACGCGCCGCTGGGCGACCTACACCTCACGCAGCGCTACAGCGGCGAGCCTTCGGGCTACTACCGCGACCTCGACCTCAACACCGCCACCGCCACCACGCGCTTCACCGCAGGAGGCGTAACCTACGTCCGTCAGGTGCTGGCTTCGGCGCCCGACGACGTGATTGCCCTGCACCTCACCGCCAGCAAAAAGGGCGCACTCAGCTTCGACTGCACCCTCTCCAGCCTTTTGCAGCACACGGTTTCGGCGATGCCCAACGGGACGCTCGCCGCCGACGGTCGCGCCCCCGCGCACGCCGACCCCAGCTACTATAAAGTGAACGACACGCCCATCATTTACCGCGACAGCGCGGGGATGCGCTTTCGCCTGCTGGCAAAGGTGGTGGCCACCGACGGCAAGGTCAGCCTCAGCGGACAAACGCTACAGCTGCGCAGCGCTACGCAGGCCACGATTTTGCTCTCGGCAGCCACCAGCTTCAACGGCTTCGACAAAGACCCGTTCAGGGATGGCCGCGACGAAAAGCAGCTCGCCGAGCAGCGCCTCAACGCCGCGTCCGGCAAGGCTTTTGCCGACATCATGGCGGCGCACGTGAAGGACTACCGCTCCTACTTCGACCGCGTGAAATTCACGCTCGACGCCCCCTCTGCCCCGCTCGCAAAGCCAATACCGGAGCGGCTTGAGGCCTACCTCAACGGCGGCGATGACCGTGCGCTCGAGGCGCTCTACTTTCAGTATGGCCGCTACCTGCTCATCGCCTGCTCGCGTGCAGGCGGCATCCCCGCTAACCTGCAGGGCATTTGGAATAGGGAGCTGCGCCCGCCCTGGAGCGCCAACTACACCACCAACATCAACTACGAGATGAACTACTGGCCGGCCGAGGCGACCAACCTCAGCGACATGCACGAGCCGCTGCTGCGCTACACCGGCTACATGGCGCAAACCGGCAGCGCCACCGCCCGCAACTTCTACGGCGCAAAGGGCTGGTGCCTGCACCACAACTCCGACATCTGGGCGCAGTCGAACCCCGTGGGCGACCGCGGACACGGCTCGCCCGAATGGGCCAACTGGAACATGGGTGGCGTGTGGATTGCGCAGCACCTCTACGAGCACTACCGCTTCGGCTGCGACACCGCCTACCTGCGCCACCACGCCTACCCGCTGATGAAGGGCGCCGCCGATTTCGTGCTCGACATGCTCGTGGAGGACGCCAACGGATACCTCATCACCTCGCCCGCCACCTCGCCCGAAAACTACTTCAAGGACGAGCAGGGCAAGGCGCGGTCGGTGTCGGTGGCCACCACTGCCGACCTCGCGCTCATCCACGATTTGTTTACCAACCTGGTGGAGGCTTCCGCCGTGCTCAATGCCGATAGCAGCTACCGTGCGACGCTGATGGCGACGCTCGCAAAGCTATATCCGGTGCGGGTTGGCAAGCAGGGCAACCTGCAGGAGTGGTACAAAGATTTTGCCGACCACGACCCGCACCACCGCCACATTTCGCACCTCATCGGGCTGTATCCGGGGCGGCAAACATCGCCCTTCCATTCGCCCGAAATGGCCGAGGCCAGCCGACGCTCGCTCGAGCTGCGCGGCGACGACGGCACAGGCTGGTCGTTGGCATGGAAAATCAGCACCTGGGCGCGGCTGCTCGACGGCGACCACGCCTACCGCCTGCTGCGAAACCTGCTGCGCGTAACCCGCAAGGGCGGCGGCATGGCGATGAGCCACGGCGGTAGCTACATCAACCTCTTTTGCGCGCATCCGCCATTCCAAATTGACGGCAACTTTGGCGGCCTCGCAGGCATGACCGAAATGCTGCTGCAGAGCCAGCTCGACGAGCTGCACCTGCTGCCCGCATTGCCCTCGGCATGGGGTGCAGGCAGCGTCAGCGGGCTGTGTGCGCGGGGCGGATTTACGGTGGGCATGGCTTGGCGCAACGGACGCCTAACCTCTGCCTCCATCAGCTCTCGCGCAGGCAAATCTTGCACGCTGCGCACCGATGTGCCCATCAAAATTCGCGGCGCAAAATGCGAAGCAACAACAGCCACCACCAACGGCAAAACCTACTACCTGACTACGTTTGACACGCAGCTGGGGGAGGTGTACGAGGTTGAGATTTGAAGATTTTTGTCCACAAATTACACGAATTAACACGAAGCAATGAAGAGTCGCATATCGCATATCGCATATCGCACAGTCGCAAACATAGACGCTGGGTATTGTCGCATATCGCACATCGCACATCGCACATCGCATATCGCATATCGCACATCGCATATCGCACGTCATGCTATTCTCGTGCTCCTTGCGCTGGCCGGCATTGGCGCAGGCTGCACCTGCGAGCGCAGGCAGCTGGCCAACATCAACGTCAGCGTGGAGGTGCAGCGCCTCGACCAGGAGCTGTTTGCCGTCAACCCCGACAGCATTGAGCAGCAGATACCCGCGCTGCAGGACAAGTACGGCGATTTTTTTACCCACTACTGCGAGAGCATCATCAGCGTGGGAACGCCCGACGACCTTGACTTTGTCGATAACCTTGCGGGCTTTTTGCGCGACGAGGTGGCGTACGAATCGTACCAAAAAACGCAGGCCATCTTCCCCTCCATGGACGCGCTCAACGCCACGCTCACCAAGGCTTTCAAGCGATACAAGCTGAACTTTCCCAACGACAGCCTGCCCCAAATTATTGCCTACGTGTCGGGCTTCAACGAGTCCGTTATGCTCACCGAAAACGCCGTGGGCATTGGGCTTGACAAGTTTCTTGGAGCTGACTACGAGCTCTACCACGAGCTGGGATTTTACGCCTACTTGGTGCGCAGCATGTATCCCACCAAGGTTCCCGTCGATATTGTACGCTCGTTTGCGCAGGGCCTCTACCCCTACGCCGCGCAGCAAGACGAGCTGCTCAACCGCATGATGTGGGAGGGCAAGCTGCTCTACTTTACCCAGCAGCTGCTGCCCGAAACGCCCGACACCGCGCTGTTTGGCTTCAGCGCCGCGCAGCTGGACTTGTGCCGCAAAAACGAGGCCTACATGTGGCTCTACCTCATCGAAAACAAGCTGCTATTTTCGACCAACGCCTTTACCATTGCCAAGTTCACGCAAGACCGTCCGTTCACGCAGGAGTTCTCGCGCGAGGCCCCCGGCAAAGCCGCCAACTGGCTTGGCTACCGCATCGTGCGCAGCTACATGAAGCGCAACAGCGAGCAGACCTTAGCGCAGCTGATGCTCGACACGGACTATAGGCGGATGCTGGATGGGGCGGGGTATAGGGCGAGGTGAGATTTGAAGATTTGAAGATTTGAAAATTCAGTGCTGGGTGGGCAGTGGGGTTATTGTTCTTTTGAGGTAAATCAAAAAAAGTATTACTTTTGCAGATAAATAAATAAATCTAATTACTATGGCAGCTATTTCAATGTTTTTTGGTCTTGTTATTTACTTATATTTTGAGGATAACAAAACGCACCATTTGCCGCACATCCACGTAAAATATCAGGATGAAAATGCGGTGTTTTCCATTCCCGACGGACAACTATTGGAGGGAAATTTGAAATCAAACAAAATGAAACTTGTACATGCGTGGATAGAGATACACGCCGAAGAGTTATTGGCAGATTGGGACTTGGCAGTAAACGGCCAAGCAGTATTCAAAATAGACCCCTTAAAATAGCATTACAAAATCTAAAATTACACATTATGAACCCACGAGTAGTAGGCGTAACGCCCGAAAATAACTATATGCTTTTGCTGCAATTTGCCAACGGCGAAGTGCGCCATTTCGACGTAAAGCCGTACTTGGACAAAGGCATTTTCAGGGATCTCAAAGACCCTGCAATGTTTAATTCCGCCCGCCCCGACGGGCTAAGCGTAGAATGGGCAAACGAAGCCGCCATTTGCCCCGACACGCTATATGTGGAGAGTTTTTAGTACACAGATGGCACGGATTTGTGAGGTGAGGTGAGGCATGAAGAGCATGAAGGGCACAGAGATTTTTCTCCGTGCCCTTCGTGTTTTCATGGCGCTGTGTTGGGTGAGCGGCGCGAGGCAATCTT
>JAITOI010000055.1 GCA_031289995.1 Prevotellaceae bacterium
GCATCGCAATGGCCATGCTCGTTGGCGCACCATCGGGCGTTGCGCAGGAACGCGGCAGTGCCCAAAAAGAGGTGTACGATTTTCTAAAAAAATGCGGCACGTACTACTTGGCAACGGCGGAGGGCAGCCAGCCGCGCGTGCGCCCGTTCGGCACGGTCAACCTGTTCGACGGCAAGCTCTACATCCAAACCGGCAAGGCCAAAAACGTTTCCAAGCAGCTGGGCGCAAATCCCCGCATCGAAATCTGTGCGCTGGACGGCAGCACGTGGATTCGCATTCAGGCAAGCGTGGTGGAGGACAGCCGGCGCGAAGCCAAGCAGAGCATGCTCGACGCCTACCCCTCGCTGCAGGGCATGTACTCGGCCGACGACAACAACACGCAGGTGCTCTACCTCACCGACGTGGTGGCAACCATTTTTTCGTTCACGGGGGAGCCGAAGGTTATTCGGTTTTAATTTCCAAATGCCAAATGAATAATTAAAATGGAAAAAAGTAAATACAAATATGTAGACCCTCCTGAAGGATGGAAATATGGATTTCCTAAATTATATGATGGGGAAATTGGAGAGTCATTAAAAAAATGGTGTATAAAAAAGGGATATAAGCCAAGCTTTAATGGATGGGATAGGTATATAAGAATAATATTCTCGCCAGAAAAAGGCGAAGATTTGAAGATTTGAAGATTGCTGCGTCGCACATCGCATATCGCATATCGCATATCGTGTTTTTTGCGATGCGGAGAATACGTTGCTTATTTGCCGCAAAAAAAGCGGAGAATAGCTCATTTATTTACCGCAAAATTTAAAAAAAATGTTACATCGTACATGCGTCCTGATGGCTGCTATAGGAGCAGCCCTGTCGCTGCCAGCACAGCAAAGGGCTAAGGCAGCGCCCACCGAGCATCCGCTTACGCCGGTCATTCGCTGGGCGGAAACGAGCAAGGCGGCAGCTGAGCAAATTCGGGACTACACCGCCACCTTGCAGAAGCAGGAAAACATTGGCGGCAAGGTGCAGGAAGAGCAGGTGATAGACATCAAAGTCCGCCACCGTCCGTTCAGCGCCTACCTCAAATTCCGTGAGCCGAAAAAGATGAGCGGGCAGGAGGCGATTTGGATACCCAGCCGGAACGACGGCAAGGTGGTGGCTCACGGCGTGGGGCTGGAAAAAACATTAGGCACGCAGCAGCTCGACCCCGAAGGATACTTAGCAATGCGGGGCTGCAAATATTCCGTCAAGGAGCTGGGCATACTGAGGCTCGTTGATACGTTTTTGGAGGTCGGCAAAAAGGATGCGAAGCACGGAGAATGCGATGTTACGTACACCGAAAGCGTAAAAGCTGCTGGTCGGGAGTGCCGACTGATACAAATCATGCACCCCACCCAGCGGGATTACTTTATTTTTTACCTTGCCCGCATTTACGTTGACAAGGAGCTGAACGTCCCGATACGCTACGAATCGTATGGCTGGCCTTCAAAGCCGGGCGAGCAGCCGGTGCTTTTGGAGAAATATACCTACTCGGCGCTAAAGCTCAACGTCGGGTTGACAGATGCGGACTTTAGCCCTAAGAATCCGAGCTATGGCTATGCCAAATAATCTGGCGGATTATATCACCCAAAAGGTATGGACTTGACGACGGCCAAGTCCATACCTTTTCACCCAAAAGGTACGGACTTGGCGACGGCCAAGTCCATACCTTTCCACCCAAAAGGTACGGACTTGGCGACGGCCAAGTCCATACCTTTTCACCCAAAAGGTACGGACTTGGCGGAGGACAAGTCCATACCTTTTTTTGCCGATGGGTATAGAGCATACTTCTTCTAATACGAATATAAACCTTACACGGTAAAACCCATTTTATTTTCCTCCCCCAAATCCGCCCGTTACGCTCCCAGCACCGTAACGTCCTTCATTTTCTCCCATGTGAGGCGTTCATCCCATGGCTTTTTCTTGTCAGGAGCGCGGCGGTCGAAGATGATGAGGTAGGCTGGTGCCGTCGAATCAATGGTGTTGCGGTATTTGGCAATTTGGGTCAACCCCTCTTCGAGCACTTCTTTGGGCGAGCTGTAGGGATGAATTAATTTTACCTCCAAAATATCCCATCGCCCGTTGAACTCTACGGCTAAATCCATTCGCCCGCGGCCCGCGGCGTACTCACGTTCTATGCGCCCGCCGCCGTTGATTACGCGCTGCAAAAACGCCATGAGCAGCAGGTGGGGAAAGGCTTCGGTGTAGTCCGATTTCTGCTCCCAAACTTCGGAATGCTTTCGCCAGAATTTTTGAAATTCTCGCAGCAGCGCATCCATATCTAAGGTTCCGTCAGGCTTTTGCCACTGCCATTCCTGTTCGGGAATGGCCAGCTGCGCACCGTAGGTCATTTGTCGGGCCAGCGTTTCGCGGTAAATGGGGTTGGCCACCTGTGGCGTGCCGCGCTCCACCACCACCAATCCCAAATCTTGCGCCAGACGGAAGCCTTCGGTGTCGGCCATTTGCGGGTCAGGTTCGCCTGTCATCAGCGTTTCGACTACGCGCCGCACTTGTGGGTTGTCCAAGCGGTACACCAGTGCGTCCAAATGCGTTTCGCGGGCAAGAATCATTTGCTGGCGGGCTTCGCGGATGTGGTCGATGGTTACCGTTTCGGTGCTATCCTCGTCCAATACGCGCATGGTGGCGCGCAAAAATAGTGAATTTACAATCCACGGCTGCCCCTTGGATTGCTCCCAAACGTAGTTCAGCGCCTCTTGCGTAATTTGCTGCCCGATTTCGGCGGTGCGCTGCGCAAAAAGATGTTCAACGTTTTCTTGGCTGAAGTTGGATAACGATGCAGAGTCGGATTTTATATTGAATGGCGAGCCTGGATTGGGCGCTACGCCATCTTTGGCTGCGGTGATGTAGTCCTTCAAATCGCGCATGCCAACCAACGCAATAGATGTAGGGAACGTGCCCACACCTCTGTTAGCAAAGCCGCCGCGCAGCTGCCGCAAAAAGCTAATCAGCGGCTCGCCTTGCAGCACGTCCACCTCATCAAACAGCACAATCAGTGGCTTGGGCGCCACCAACGCCGCCCAATTGCATAGCGTGCTGCTCAACAAAGAGTGTGCTTGCGAATCCTCAGATGAGGGAACAGGCAAGCCATATTGTGCCGCCCATCTTCGTACAGCGTTACAGATGGTGGGCATGGCTATCTCTACCTGTGTTACGCCCTGACATTCCTCCACCGTTACGTAGCAGGCCACGGCTTCGTTACCAGCGTTGATTTCGCGCATCCAGCTTTGCAGGAAAGTGGTCTTACCCATTTGCCGCGGCGCGTGAAGCACCCAGTAAAGATTGTCGCGAATGTAGCGGTGCAGCTGCACACCCCTAAGCCGCTCTGCGGGCGGCAACATGTAGTGGTCTTCGGGGTTACAAGGCCCCGTGTTGTTGAAAAAATGACAACGAATGGTGTTCATAGTACAATGTTTTTTTTAAATTATCAAAGCGCAAAGATGCCAAGCTACTCTTCGGGCACGTCAAGCGCACCATAACAAATATTTACAAAATATTGATGCACCCGATTATCCCGTGTCAATTCCGGATGATAGGACGTTACCAATACATTTTTCTCCTGCACGGCGACAATATGTTCGTCCACAACGGACAAGATTTTTACTCCCGCTCCGACCGATTCGATGTAAGGCGCTCGGATAAAAGTCATCGGAATGGCTCCAATTCCTTTGAAGTCGGCTTCCGTAAAAAAGCTGCCCAGCTGCCTTCCGTATGCGTTTCGTTTGACAACAATGTCAATCGCTCCAAAATACGCGGTTTCCGTTCCGGCAATTTTTCGGGCCAATAAAATCATTCCGGCACAAGTTCCGAATACAGGTATTCCTTGCTCGATTTTTTGCTTTAAATCATCGTACAGCTCCAAATCTTTTAGCAGCTTGCCGATTGTTGTACTCTCGCCTCCCGGAATAATCAGCCCGTCCATATCCCGCAGCAAATCGGATTTTTTCCTAATCTCAAAAGCCTCGACTTGCAACGATTGCAGGATGCGAATGTGCTCAATAAATCCGCCCTGCAAGGCCAATACGCCTATCTTCAATTTTCCTTTCAATTTACACCCCTCTTTCTGCCATTAATAGCTGGATTTCATTTTCGTTGATGCCAACCATTGCTTCGCCCAAATCTTCGGAAATTT
The DNA here is from genome assembly GCA_031289995.1 of Prevotellaceae bacterium. The sequence goes on from JAITOI010000055.1 coordinate 4,175, forward strand.
CGGCCAAAATGCGAGGGTCGTTGTAGTTGGTAACGGCCTTCACGATTGCCTGCGCCCGTTTAGCCGGATTGCCCGATTTGAAAATGCCCGAACCGACAAATACGCCTTCGGCCCCCAGCTGCATCATCAAGGCAGCATCGGCTGGCGTTGCAACGCCTCCGGCAGCAAAATTGACAACCGGTAGCTTCCCATTTTCGTGCACAAATTTCAGCAAATCGAGAGGCACTTGCAGCTCTTTGGCGGCATAGTACAGCTCATTTTCTTGCAGGCTTTGCACCCGACGAATTTCCGACATCATCATGCGTATATGGCGGACAGCCTGAACGACATCGCCGGTTCCGGGCTCGCCTTTGGTGCGAATCATCGAGGCGCCTTCGGCAATGCGGCGAAGCGCTTCGCCCAAGTTTTTTGCGCCGCAAACAAACGGCACTTTGAATTTCGTTTTGTCCACATGATATTTATCGTCGGCTGGCGACAGGACTTCGCTTTCGTCGATGTAGTCAATTTCCAAAGCCTCCAAAATCTGGGCTTCCACAAAATGGCCAATCCGGACTTTCGCCATCACCGGAATGCTGACAACAGCCTGTATTCCTCGAATCATCTGGGGGTCGCTCATCCTCGAAACGCCTCCTGCCGCGCGTATGTCGGCAGGGATTCTTTCCAATGCCATGACAGCTGCCGCACCTGCCTCTTCGGCTATGCGGGCTTGTTCCGGAGTGGAAACGTCCATGATTACTCCGCCTTTCAACATTTGAGCCAAATTTTTATTCAGCTCGTACCTTTCATTTTCCATTTTTTTACCTATTAAATTTTGTTCAAGTTTGCTTAATTTTCTTGCCCGATTGATTGGGTTTTCAGCGTCGCATCAGCTCGGCAAATTGCTTTTTTAGGGCTTCGATTTCGTCGGCTTGCGCGGCGAGGGCGGCCTTCGTTTTTTCGTTTTCGGCGGCTTGCGCGGCAATGATGTTGTCCTTTTCGGCCAGCTCTTTTTTGTTTTCCTCCAGCGCCTTCTTTTGTTCAACAAGTATCCTATTTGTTTTGCCGAAGGTGTCCTCCAGATATTCGCGGTAGTAGATTTCCTCGTCCAGCAGCTTGCGCTGTTCGGAGTCGGTAGCCACGTAGTGCAGCTTGTCGAGCATTGCCCGCACGTCGGGGTGCAGCTTGTCGAGGGCGTGGTAAAAGTCACGCAGCGTCTTGTCCTCGGTTTTCACAAAGTTGGCCTGCTCAAACACCAGCATCAGCTGGTCGAGTCGCGTTTTGTAGCGAGGCTCGATGCGCTGGGTTTGCACCACGTAGCTGTCGTGCGTGAGCTGCTCTACGAAGTTATTTTTTTTGTGCACACGCCGCCGGTTCACGAGGTCGTAGTAGTGGCGTCCTACCTTGAGGCAAGACGTTTCGATGTCCTCCAGCATGAAGTCCAAAATGTAGATGGTGGTGATGGGCAAGCTCCGCTTGTCGTTGGCGTAGTTCTTGCCGAGGTAGCGCCTGAAGCGCGGCACGTCGCTGGCGTGGCTCGCCTTCTGCATCTCAATGAGGATGCGGCGTTCGTCGCCCTTCGCGGTGCGGATAACAGCCACAAAATCCATGCGAAATAGCGTGGGCGCAGGCTGGTCATCTTCGTAGTGCACGTGCTCTTGCGGCGCAGGGTCTACGGACACCACCACTTCGTTCAGCAGCGTGCCAATAAAAAATTTGGCCAAGCGTTCCTCCTGAAGCAGGGCTTTGAAAGCCGTGTCGTACGTGGGGTTTGCGATGAGCATAGCGGTGATATTTTTTGATTTTTTCCGGCGGCAAAAATACGAAATTTTCCAGTCTTCAGCGCTCAACAATTGCAGTGCTAATCATCGTCATCATCCCCCTTCTTAACCCTCCCAATCCCGCTGCTGTCAACGGATTTGATGACGGCGTTACCGTAGTAGGTCAGGGCGCCCACGCCGCTGTTGGACAAGGTCAGCTCCTTGGAGGCATGCACGCTGGCGTTGCCCACGCCGGAGTTGCTGATGCTGGTGATTTCGGAGCGCAGGCCTTTGGCATCGAGCTTGCCCACGCCCTGCTTGCTCACGTGCAGCACGTCGGTTTTGCCCTCGAGCTCCACGTTGCCCACGCCGTTGATGACGGCTTTCACGTAACGACTCTGCAGCTCCAGCTCAACCTTGCCCACGCCGTTGAACGCGATGTTGAACGAGTCGCTCGTGACGGGCGTTCGAGTTTTCACATCGCCCACCCCGCGAAAATTCACGGCTCGCAGCGTGGTGTAGGTGATGCTGATTTTGCAGGTCTTGTCCTTTCCGCTGAACTTTTTGGAGGTAGAAATTTTGAGCGTGCCGTCCACGCACTCTACCTTCACTTCGGGCTGTAGCTCGGGATTGGCCTCCACCGTTACCGCGTTGGTGCTGCCCTGCGCGAGGCGGATGTTGCACACGCCGTCGCTCTCGATTTTTGTGAACGCGCCCACCGGACGATTTTCCACCACGGCATCCTTCGCCGTCGCACATGCGCAAAAGCCCAACAGGGCTGATGCTACAAGAATTTTCTTTTTCATTTTTTTTTCATTTTTTTTTGTTAGGACTACATCTACCAAGACGAGCGAAGCGCAAAAACGTAACATCAATGCGGCTGCAAAGGTAACAATTTTTGTTGCAGTACCAGCTGCATTCTACATTTTTTTGTACCTTTGCCCCGCATTTTTTTACTACGATTAGACCCATTTTTATTCTACATTTTTCGAGCAGTGCTAAACACCGACATCAAGTACCTGCCTGGCGTTGGCCCCAGGCGCGCCGACCTGCTGAACCGAGAGTTAGGCGTGCGCACCTTTGGCGATTTGCTGCGCCACTTCCCGTTTCGGTACGTCGATAAAACGCGCATCTACGCCATCCGCGAAATCTCCGACGAGCTGCCCTACGTGCTGCTGCGCGGCAAAATCACCGGCTTTCGCGAGCTCACGTCGGGCAAAAAACGCCTCGTCGCCCTCTTCGCCGACGACACCGGAATCATAGAGCTGGTGTGGTTTAAGGGGCTTGCCTACATCCAAAAAAATCTGCGCACCGGCACTACCTACACCATCTTCGGCAAGCCCGCGCTGTTCAACGGAAAATTCAACATCGTGCACCCCGAAATTGAGCTGCCCGAAAAAGTCGAAGGCCAAATCACGTCGAACATTCAGGCCGTGTACAACAGCACCGAGCGCCTCAAAGACACGGGGCTTGGCACGCGCAGCATCAGCCGCCTGATGAGCACGCTGCTTGGGGCGGTGCAAGGACGAATGTCCGAAACGCTGCCGCCATACTTGCTTGCGAGCAACCACTTCATCTCGCTGCCCGAGGCGATGCTCAACATCCACTTTCCGCAAAGCGCAGCCCTGCTGCAGCAAGCGCAGAGCCGGCTCAAGTTCGAGGAGCTGTTCTACATTCAGCTCAGCATCCTACGCACGCGGGCAAGGCGCATCAAGGCCTCCAACGGTTTTCGCTTCGCGCAGGTGGGCGCCTTGTTCAACCACTTTTACCGCTACAACCTACCCTTCGAGCTCACCGGTGCGCAAAAGCGCGTCATTCGTGAAATCCGCGCCGACACTGGCTCCGGACGGCAGATGAACCGCCTGCTGCAGGGCGATGTGGGTAGCGGCAAAACGATGGTAGCCCTCATGTGCGCCTTGCTGGCAGCCGACAACGGCTTTCAGACATGCATCATGGCACCCACCGAAATTCTCGCCACGCAGCACTACGCCAGCCTCACCGACATGCTGCGCGGAATGAGCGTAGGCGTGGCTTTGCTCACCGGCTCGACGAAAAAATCGGAGCGAAAAATCCTCTTCGAGCAGCTGCTGAAAGGCGACATTCACATCCTCATCGGCACCCATGCGCTGATAGAAGACGCCGTGCAGCTTCGGCGCTTAGGCCTTGTGGTGATTGACGAGCAGCACCGCTTTGGCGTGGCGCAGCGCGGCAAGCTGTGGGAAAAAAGTGGCCACCCGCCGCACATCCTCGTGATGACCGCAACGCCCATTCCGCGCACGCTGGCGATGACGCTCTACGGCGACCTCGACGTGTCCATCATCGACGAGCTACCGCCCGGACGCAAGCCCATCAAAACCTTGCACTACTACGACACCAAGCGCAGCGAAGCCTTCGCGCTTATGCGGCGCGAAATTGAGGCTGGACGCCAGGTGTACGTGGTGTACCCGCTCATCGACGAGTCCGAAACGATGGACTACCAAAACCTGCAGGCGGGCTGGGACGCCATCACGCAAGCCTTTCCCGCGCCGCAGTACAAGGTGTGCATGGTGCACGGCCGCCTCAAGGCCAGCGAGAAGGAAAGCGCCATGCAGGAATTTGTGCGGGGCGAAGCTCACATCATGGTGGCCACCTCGGTCATCGAGGTGGGCGTCAACGTGCCCAACGCAAGCGTCATGGTCATCGAAAGCTCCGAGCGGTTTGGCCTCGCCCAGCTGCACCAGCTGCGGGGGCGCGTGGGGCGCGGCGCCGACCAGTCGTACTGCCTGCTGCTAAGCGGCGTCAAGCTGAGCGCCTACAGCCGCCAGCGCATCGAGATGATGTGCAGCACCACCGACGGCTTCCGCATTGCCGAGGCCGACCTCAAGCTGCGCGGCCCAGGCGACCTCGAGGGCACGATGCAAAGCGGCATGGCCTTCGACCTGCACATTGCCAACCTCGGCAAAGATAGCGCCATCCTCGAATACGCGCGTGGCATGGCCGAAAAAATTCTCGACGACGACCCGCTGCTCACCGACGAAAAAAATGAGCAGCTTCGCGCAACCCTTGCCAGCCTTAGGAATGAGGGGCAGGACTACAGCGTGGTGAGCTGAAGCAGGTACAGCTTGTCCGCCCGCCTCACCCGCTGCGGCACGGCGATGGAGAACACGTCGCCCTTGCGCACCTCGCATGTGGGCGTGCCTGCGTCGCCCACGTGCAGCTGCGCGATGCTCAGCTCGAGCACGCCGGTGGTGGGTCCCATAATCAGCAGCGTGTCGCCCAGCTTGAGGCTGCCTGCCTCGAGCAAAAATTCGGCAACGCCCAACCGCGCGTAGTAGTTGAGCGCCTTGGCGCAGTAAGTCTTGCGCGTGGTGGCCGCCGAGCCGTACACCGCGCTCCACTCTCCCAGCGGTGCGCCCATGTAGTAGCCGTCCCAAAAACCGCGGTTGTACACCCTGCGCAGCTTCTCCTTTAGCTCCGCCTTGAGCTCCCCGCTGTATGCGCCGCAAGCCACGGCCTCAAAGGCTTTGCGGTAGCACTCGCAGGCCGTTTTGACGTACTCGGCCGAGCGTGCGCGGCCCTCGATTTTGAACACCTGCACGCCCGCATCGAGCATCACATCTACAAATTCAATGGTGCACAAATCCTTTGGCGACATCAGGTATTCGCTGTCGGTGGCAATGGCAAATCCGCTGTCGCGCTCCGTGAGCTGGTAGGCGCGGCGGCACAGCTGCAGGCAGCTACCGCGGTTGGCCGACAGGCCGCTCTGGTGCAGGCTTAGGTAGCACTTGCCCGAGGTGGCCATGCACAGCGCCCCGTGGCAAAACATCTCGATTTTGACCAGCTCGCCACGCGGCCCGCACACGTTGTGCTGCGCCACCTGCTCGGCGATGCGCTTCACCTGATGCAGGCTCAGCTCTCGCGCCAGCACTACCACATCGGCGTAGCGGGCGTAGAATTTGAGCGCCTCAAAGTTGCTAATGTTGAGCTGCGTGGAGACGTGCACCTCCACGCCTTCGCTGTGCGCAAAGTCAATGGCAGCTTGGTCTGACGCGATGATGGCGCTCACGCCTTCGCGCTTGGCACGGCGCACAATTTCGCGCATCGCGTCCAGCTCTTCGTCGAACAGCACCACGTTGAGCGTGAGGTACGACTCCATGCCGTGCCGACGGCAAATATCGGCAATATGCGCGAGGTCATCGAGCGTGAAGTTGGCCGACGAGCGCGAGCGCATGTTCAGCTTTTCGACCCCAAAATACACGGAGCTTGCGCCGCCGTCGATGGCCGCCTGCAGCGCATCGTGCGAGCCTACCGGCGCCATAAGGTTGATGGGTTGGTGTGGTTGCAATTTTGTTTTGTGCGTTGGTTTGCGGGGGCAAAGGTAGGGAAAAAAATTTTTTAGGAGCGAAGGGGAAAGGAGCGGAGGTACAATTTTTTGCGAGAATATTATGAGGTTTTTGAAAATATTGTCAGGGCAACCGCATCAAAATTTAAGCGTTCTGCATGGCGCACGGGTGTAGGCTGTGCGCCGAATGAGGTCTGTGCTCCGTGCGCAAGACCGCGGATGGGTGTTGAGACCGTAGGCTAAA
>JAITOI010000078.1 GCA_031289995.1 Prevotellaceae bacterium
CGTTGTTGACTTTGCGGGACGAGTGGTGGTGGCGCAAAACGCGCAGCACACCGACGCGCAGCAGTCGTGCAAAACGCTTTTGCTAAGCTCCGACGCGCGCGTCAACGCCAAGCCTCAGCTCGAAATTTACGCCGACGACGTGAAGTGCAGCCACGGCGCAACCGTTGGCCAGCTTGACCCCGAGCAGCTCTTCTACCTGCGCTCGCGCGGCGTAGAGCTTGCACACGCACAGCAGCTGCTGCTGCTCGCCTTTGCCGACGAAGTGCTGCAATCCATCCCCAACACATCGCTGCAAAACCAAGTGGCAGCAAGGGTTACAGAGGTGTTGACTGCAATTTGCGGAGCGCACAATGATGCGGCTACACCTCGTGGCTTATAGCTCCATTAGGAGCTGTTCTACTGAAATTATTTTGTTGGAAAAATGAGGTAGAAATGAGGTTTTCGTATGCTTTCACAAAAACGGTAGAACCTTAGAAATTATATCTCCCCAGCAGCCTCCTCCCCCAAACCACCCCCACCGCCAACACCACGCGCAGCGAGTACATCCACCACAGCGAGGCGCCCGCAAAAAAGAACAGCAGCACGTCCTCCACGTTGCTGTGCGAAACGGCGATGTGGTAGTTGAGCAGGTCGAGCTCGCGGCGCGTGAGCTTGCCTGCAGCCTTCTCCTCGAACATCACCGCGCCGCCATAGGCAAGGCCCAGCGTTTGCGACACAATCCACAGGAAGGCGGTTTTTTGCGGCAGCCCGAAAGCGTGCATCAGCAGGCGCAGCCGAAGCGAGAGCCAGCGAATGGCGCCCAGCTCGGCCAGCACGCGCTGCAGCACGGTGAGCGAAATGATGATGGCGCACATCTTGCACACCAAGCCCAGCGTGCCGATAGCCCAGTGCGTGAGCACCACCGCAAAGTCATCCTCGCGGAGCGCAATTTTGCGAAGCACGGCATCGCCTGCAGTCGGCGGCAGCACAGCGTTGAGCACGATGGCCGAGAGCAGCGCCGTGGCCAGCCGAATGGCCACCATTTGCAGCGCCGACGAGCCGGTTTTGCGCTGTATGGCCGTTTCCAAAATCAGGTTGTGGGCGCATAGGCACATCAGCGCCAGGATGGTGATGGAGCGGGTGTCGAGGCCAATAGTTTCGACCACCGCAATGGCCGCGTAGATGTTGACCAGCGCACCGGAAATGAACACCAGCGCGGCTTCGCCCGACAGCCCGAGGTAGGTAAACGCAGGCGTGAGCCAGCGCGAAATTTGCTCCACTATGCCGAAGTACTGCATCAGCATCACGCCAAACGAGATGAGCACCGTGAGCCGCGCCATCCACCATGCGGTTTTCAGCGCGGCGCGAAAGCCCGATTTGACGGAGGATTGAAGAATGTCGATGTCCAAGAATTTGAAATTTGAAGTGTAAATTTTTTACGAGTTGCCCACCATTTTTAGCTCCAAATTTTCGCCATCAAACTCGGCAAACGTGGCGTTGGCAATCCAATCGCCAAGGATGAGCATTTGCGCCTTGCTGCCCGGAATGCTCACCACCATTGGGATGTGGCGATGGCCAAACACGAAGTAGTCCACCTCCGCCTGCTGCACTTTTTGCTGCGCGAAGCGAAAAGTCCACTCGCTGTCGCCGCGGTAGGGCGTGGAAATTCCCTTGCCCAGCCTGCTGTGGCGGCTCCACGCGTAGCCAAAGCCGAAGGCCCATCGCGGGTGCAGCATGGAAAAGAGTCGCTGCAACGTGCGGCTGCCAAAAATGCGCTGTAGTATTGCCACGCCAATGGTTTCGGGCTTTCCGAGGCGGTCGCCATGCCCCACCACAAAGCGTTTGCCGCCAATCGTGAGCTCCGCCGTCGGCTCGCGGTGCACCTGTACGCCGCACTCCTGCTGCAGGTAATTGCGCATCCACAGGTCGTGGTTGCCGCAAAAAATGTGCAACTCCACGCCGCCGTCGGTCAGCTCCGCCAGCTTGCCCAAAAAGCGCACGTAGCCTCGCGGCACAACGTACTTGTACTCCCACCAAAAGTCGAAAATATCGCCCAGCAGGTAGATGGCGGCGGCGGAATTTTTCACACCGTCGAGCCAGCGTACCAGCCTGCGCTCGCGCTCTGCGGGGTCGTAGAGCGGCAGCCCAAGGTGCGTGTCCGCAAGGAAGTAGGTGTGTTTTGAAGCCACGATTTTTGCTGAAAAATTTGCCAAAAAAAATTGGAATAGCTCCTCAAAAAAATTATCGCTCAGCCGACAATAACGCTCTTGTACTTCTTGCGCTCGGCTGGTGTGAGCAAGTCGAGGTTTCCTGCCGCAAAGCGGGTGATGGCCACCGTAAGCAAGGTTTTTTTGCTCACGTTGGCCCGCTTTAGCATCAGCTCGTGCACCTCTTTGACAAGAGCTGCACGCTGCTTGCTTTCTTCTCGTTTTTCTTTTAGGGTTGGCATAGCGTAATTTTTTTTGCAAAGGTATAAAAAATTGGAAATTGCTAGGGCAACCGCATCAAAATTTAGTTGTAAGGCTTCGCCCGCGCACGGCTCTTGGTAACGAGGTAAACGCCCGCAAAGATGAGCGCGGCGGCACCCAGCTTGTACCAGCCAATGCTGTCCAAGCCCATAGCCACCGCCGCCATGCTGGCCACCAGCGGCTGCACGTAGTTGTAGGTGCTCAGCGTGGTTGGCCGCAGCGACCGGAGCGCGTAGCCAATGCAGAGGTAGGTGAGGAAGGTGGCGCCGCAGAGGGTGAAAAATATTTCGGCGTAGCCCGACATCGGTATCGCCTGCCACGACACATCCTGCACGTGCCGCAGCGAGATGGGCAGCATTGCCACCGCCGAAAATAGGAACATCCATCGCATCACCGTAGTGGCCGAATACCTCGCCATTATTGGCTTGGAGATGATGAGGTAGATGGCGTACGAGAGCGAGCTGAAGAAGCACATGAGGTTGCCCCGCATGTGCTCGCCGCCAAAGCTGGCGCTTCCTCCGTGCAGGATAATCATCAGGGCGCCGCCCGCACCCAGCAGCACGCCCACCACCTTGACGCCGGTAATCGGCTCGCGGAGCACCGCTGCCGCCAGGCACATCACCAGCACCGGCGTGATGGTGATGACCATCACCGCGTCGGTGGGCGAGGTGTACGACAGCCCTTGCACAAACAAAAATTGGTTGACGGCAACGCCAAACAGCCCCGCCACCAGCAGCAGCGCCATGTCGCGCGGGCGCACCTTTTCGCGCGGCACGAAAAGGGACAGCAGCCAAAACGCCGCTGCCGCAAACGCCATGCGCAAAAACGACAGGCTGACCCCGTCGAGATGGTTGGCAAGGATGCTCTTGCTCACCGGCACGTTGATGCCGAAAATGATGTTGGCCACCCCCATGCAGAGGTGCGCGTAAAGCAGCTTTTTCATTCCGAAAATTTACGGATTAAACGGCGCAAAGGTAGCATAAATTGTGGAGCTGGGGCGGGGTGCATGCTCCACCAAAAAATCATTTTTCCTTTTTCCGTCGCGCGCTCATAATCCCCCGCATGTTCGCCTGCGCCCAACCCACAAGGCTGTGCAGGTGCGGCATCAGCCCTTGTCCCGATGCGGTGAGGCTGTACTCCACGCGGGGCGGTACTTCGGGAAAAACCTTGCGGCGCACCAGCCCGTCGGCCTCCAGCGAGCGCAGCGTAACGGCCAGCATACGCTGTGAAATGTCGCCAATGGCCCGATTCAGGTCGCTGAAACGTAGCGTCCCATTGGCGCTGAGCGTAACCAGCACCAGCAGCGACCACTTGTCGCCAAGCCTGCTCAAAATGTTGCGAATGGGGCAGGCATCCGTTGCCAAAAATGTTTGCATATCGTGTTTTTTTTCCAAAAAAATTTGGCGCATACCGCGCTGTAATTCATCAATAATTACCTTTCCATAATCTACTTACCAACCGCTCAGCTCTTGCACAGGGCGATTATTCGCCGTACCTTTGCGGCTCAAAAGTAATAAAATTACTTGAAGTAACTATTGTGTAACACTAAAAAAATGATGAGCTATGGCAAAAAAAGTGGCTGTAGTAGCCGTCAATCCGGTGAACGGATACGGCTTGTTCCAGTACCTGGAACAGTTTTTCGAGAACGATATTTCGTTCAAAACCTTCGCGGTGGCCGACACGCCGCACATTAAAACCAACTCCGGCATTGCCCTGCAGCTGGACGACACCATTGCTAACCTCAAGGGGTGCGAAGGTGAGTTCGATGCGATAGTGTTCGCCTGCGGCGACGCGATGCCCAAGTTTGGCGACAACGCCGGCAAGCCCTACAACCAGGACTTGCTGGCAGTGCTTAAAGCCTTTGCCGATAAGGGTAAAATCATGGCTGGGCACTGCGCGGCAGCGCTGCTGTTCGACGGCCTCGACCTGGCCAAGGGCAAAAAGGTGGCGCTGCATCCCTACGCCAAAAACGCGGTGAAGCATTGCGTGGGCACGGACCTGAAGGCGGTGGTGGAGGGCAAGCTCTACACCGCGCAAACCGAAAACACGCTTTCGGAGCTCCTGCCGCAGCTGCTGGCAGCGCTGAAGTAGCGCGGGGTGAGGGAGGATGTGCTGCTGCAAAAAAACCTTGCGGCGGCACATTTTTTTGCAGAATAAAAAAATTATCCTTACCTTTGCACCCTCATTCAGCTCACGGGGCATTAGCTCAGCTGGCCAGAGCGCTTGCATGGCATGCAAGAGGTCATCGGTTCGACTCCGATATGCTCCACCACCAACGGCGCTACGCAACACGCGTAGCGCCGTTTTTCGGGCGGCCACGCGGCGCAAAAAAAACCTCCGCAAGAACCCACTCGCGGAGATTTCAAAACCCAATCATGGCAGTAATTCGGTTTTTTGGTATGTGGTCGTCGCCCCTGATTTTGGCTGCGCGATGGCGGCGTGTTGGCTGCGCGTTGGCTCGTGGCGACGGTAGCTGGTAGCAAATCGTTGCGCAAAGATAGTAAATTTATGCTATCATTTGTTCACAACTTGTTCACATCAGTAATGTATTACCTTTAATTTATACTAAGCCTAACATTATCAGGTCGCTGACGGCGCAAAGCCAAATGCTAAAAACGTGCGAAATAGCTATATTTTCATAAAATATTTGGATGTGTTTGGGTCGTTTCGGAAAAATTACTACCTTTGTGCCCTCAATTTGAACGGCCAATACTTGACTCCGTAGCTCAGTTGGTAGAGCAAATGACTCTTAATCATTGGGCCGAGAGTTCGAGCCTCTCCGGGGTCACTAAGCCGAACAAGCCAGCCATCCGCAAGCGATTGCAGATGGCTGGTCTGTTTTTTGTACGCCTTTTTCGTACCTTTGCCGCTCAAAAAATTTACTGCTATGAACCGCATTTTTCTTTTCGCAGCAATGGCTGCAACGCTGGCCTCGTGCTCGATGTACAACAAGCCTGTAACGATGCAGGAGACGGTGGACGCTGCCTGGGCGCAGGTGCAAAACCAGTATCAGCGCCGCGCTGACCTGATTCCAAACCTCGTGGAGACGGTGAAGGGCTACGCCAAGCACGAGAGCGAAACGCTGGAGGGCGTGATTGCCGCACGCGCCAAGGCGACGCAGGTAACCCTCAGCGCCGACAAGCTCGACGAGGCTTCGCTCAAGCAATTTCAGGCTGCGCAGGGCGAGGTGAGCTCGGCGCTGGGACGGCTGCTGGCCGTGGCCGAGAGCTACCCCGACCTCAAGGCTAACCAAAATTTTATGGAGCTGCAGGCCCAGCTCGAGGGCACGGAGAACCGCATCGCCGTTGAGCGGCGCAACTTCAACACGGCGGTGCAGGAGTACAACACCTACATCCGCCGCTTCCCCAACAATCTTTTTGCTGGCATGTTTGGCTTCGAAAAGAAAGCCTACTTTGAGGCTGAGGCTGGTGCGGAGAAGGCGCCGACGGTGAAGTTTTAGCCTCGCTAAAACTTTTTTTTGAGGTGCTACCAATGATGGCGATGTGGATAACATGTCCAAGCATCCTGCGTTGCGCACGGGTGTAGGTTGTGCCCCGAATGAGGCCTGTGCTCCGTGCGCAAGACGCGCGTTTGTCGTCACCGCAGGCTGCGCTTCGCTTGCCTGCGGTTATGAAAATTACGTCCCTTCGGGACTTCGCAGTGGTGTTGCTGTCTCCCGCTCGCCGTCTCCCGCTCGCCGTCATTGCGGGCTTGACCCGCAATCTCCTCGCTGACCCACTCCGCATCCGTCGCAAGGATGGTAAGCGGCGTGGAGGTTGCGGGTCAAGCCCGCAATGACGGTGCTGTGGAGAGAGCGTGGGTTAGCGAGGAGATTGCGGGTCAAGCCCGCAATGACGACGAGCGAGTGGTGCAATGGTCAGAATAGCTGCTACAAGTCCCGAAGACCTTATTCGGGGCACGGCCTGCACCCGTGCGCATGGCAGGACGCTTTGGACTAGCACCTCAAAAAAAGATTTAACCCACGGTTCAGGAAGTTGGTTCTGCCGTTTTTTTGTGGTGGCAGACAAAAACGTGGTTTTTCCTAAATTAGGAGAAGTTAGGAGAAGTTAGGAAAAACGTGTGGACGAAAAAAAGCAATCCAGCAATGGGTGCTGGATTGCTTCGCTTCGCTCGCAATGACGACGAGCGGGTGGAGCTTCGTCGCAATGCTGGCAAGCCCATCACATCACAATCTCCTCCTCAGCTGCTCCACCATATCGCGGCTCATCGCGTCGAGGTCGTAGCGCGGCAGCCAGCCCCACTCCTCGCGGGCGCAGCGGTCGTCGAGGCTGTTGGGCCACGAGTCGGCGATGGCCTGCTTGAGCGGGTCAACGTTGTAGGTCATCGCGAAATCGGGGTAGAGCTTGCGGATGGCGGCGTACAGCAATTCGGGGTCGAAGCTCATCGAGGCGAGGTTAAACGAGTTGCGGTGCACGAGGCGTTCGGGGTTGGCTTCCATGAGGTTAACGGCGGCGTCGAGGGCGTCGGGCATGTACATCATGTCGAGAAATGTGCCGGCCTGCAGCGGGCAGCTGAAGGGTTCGCGGCGCACGGCGTTGTAGTAAATTTCCACGGCGTAGTCGGTGGTGCCACCTCCCGGCGGCGTCATGTACGAGATGATGCCGGGGAAGCGCACCGAGCGCGTATCGACGCCCCAGCGCGCAAAGTAGTAGTCGCTCATCAGCTCGCCAAGGACTTTGGTAATGCCGTATATCGTGTTGGGGCGCTGGATGGTATCCTGTGGCGTGTGGTCTTTGGGCGTGCTGGCGCCAAACGCGCCGATGGAGCTGGGGGTGAACACCGCGCAGCCAAATTCTTTGGCCACGTCGAGGCAGTTCATCAGGCTTCCCACGCCCACATCCCAGCCCAGCTTAGGGTGTTTTTCGGCGGTGGCCGACAGGATGGCGGCGAGGTTGTAGATGGTGTCAATGCGGTGCTTGCGCACGGCCTCGGCGATTTGCTCGATGTGCAGCGCGTTGATTTCAACCGTTGGCCCCGCGTCAAAAAATCCGTCGGGGTAGGGTGGGGTGTAGTAGCCGCAGATGACGTTGTTGCGGCCGTAAATGGAGCGCAACTTGAGGCTCAGCTCGGAGCCGATTTGCCCCGTGCTGCC
>JAITOI010000151.1 GCA_031289995.1 Prevotellaceae bacterium
CGAGGTGGCGGGCGTTGGCATCGCCCCGCACGCGGCAGGCGAGCTCAAAGTGGCGCTGCCCGCATCGCTTGGCGAGGCCGACGTGCTCTACGTTTCGGTGAAAAATCAGCAGGGCGAAAAACTCTACACATGGTCGTTCGGCTTGCCCCAAAAAGGCACGGCCAAAAGCGTTGCAGAGAAGGGCAGCGCACCTAAAATCGCGAGCAGCAAGGGCCGCACCGTGGTGAGCGCATCCGGCTTGGAGCTTAGGTTTGACGAGGCCAGCGGCGAGCTGGCAGGCATCACGCGCAGCGGAAAAAACGTTGCGCTGCGCGGCATAAAATTTACGGCAGCTCGACGCGGCAATCGTACCCTCGACGGCACCATCGACGCCGAGGCGCCCAAAGGCCTCAACCTCGTGTACAAGGAGCTGCCGCTCGACAGCCGCCTCCGCTCGTTTGCTACGCGCAGCGAGGGTGGCGATGCGGTGGTCGAGGCCAGCTACTTTGGTGCGCTGCAAAAGGTGCTGTGGCGCATTTCGCCCAACGGCGACATTCGCCTCGAGTACGAGTACGCCTACGATGGCGTGGTGGAGCTGATGGGCGTAAAGCTCGACTACCCCGAGGCCAACGTGCGCTCCATGCGGATGCTGGCCAAAGGCCCCTACCGCGTGTGGCAAAATCGGCTGCACGGCACAACGCTCGACGTGTGGAGCAACGACTACAACGACCCCATCCCCGGCGAAACCTTTACCTACCCTGAGTTTAAGGGCTACTACAGCGCTTGGCGCTGGGTGGTTTTTGCCACCACCGAGGGCAGCATCACGTTGCGCAACGAAGGCTCGCACGACAGCTACTTTGGCGTGTTTACGCCCCGCGACGGGCGCGACGAAATCCTTTACCAGCTGCCGCAAACAGGCCTCGCCGTGCTCGACGTTATACCCGCCGTGCGCAACAAGGTAAACGCCACCGACCTCATCGGCCCCTCGTCGCAAGCCCAGCACGTGAGCGGGCTGCACAAGGGAGCGCTGCTGCTGCAAGTCAAATAACGCTCAATTTTTTGCCACATGGAAAAGTTCATCATCGCCGCGGGAATCCCCGTCCGCATTGCCACGCAGGGCGACACGCTGCCCGCCCACAGCGCCGTGCTGCTGCTGCACGGCTACTTGGAAAGCCTCGAAGTGTGGGACAGCTTGGCGCGGCAGCTGGGCAAGCACCGCTACACCCTCGCGCTCGACCTGCCCGGCCATGGCCTTAGCGGTACGCATCCCGACGCCAACACGATGGAGCTGATGGCCGACGTACTCAGCGATGCCTGCCGACAGCTCGGCGTGCAAAAAGCCTGCGTCGTGGGGCACTCGATGGGCGGTTACGTGGCCTTGGCGCTCGCCAAAAAGTACCCCGCGCTGGTCGAAAAACTCTGCCTGCTGCACTCCACGCCCAACCCCGACAGCCCCGAAAAAAAGCTGCAGCGCAACCGCGAAATTGCCCTCATCGCCGCCGGCAAAAAAGAGCCGCTGGTGGCGCAAAGCCTCTACCTGATTTTTGCCGAGGATAACGAGAGCAAGCACTACGAGGCCATTGCCGAGCTCGAGGCCAACGCCCTGCTTGCCGACGACGCGGGCATCGTGGCCTGCCTGCGCGGAATGCAGCAGCGCGAGGACATGAACGACTTCCTCGCCAGCTTTGACAAGCCGCTGCTTTTTGTGTTCGGCAAAAAAGACCGGCACATCGCGTGGGAGGCCGCACAGGGCTTCATCCAACGCTTCCCCCAGGCCCAAACTCTCGTGCTCGAAAATTCGGGACATGCCGGATTTATCGAGGAGGAGGAGAAGGTGGTGGAGGGGCTGATGGGGTTTGTGGAGGGGGATAAAAATCTTCACGTGGTGCCGTAGCGATAGCGCGGCGAGAGCTCAAAAAATAGTTGCACATGTCAACTATTTGCCCTACCTTTGCCGAAAATTTTCAAGAAAAATGGACAAGAAAAAAGTCCCCGTATCGCTAAGCATTGCCCAGACCTTAAAGGCCATTGAGCACGCTTTTAGGAAGAGTATTCAGGAGCTGAACCTCAACCTGCAGCCAGAATCTTTTGGGATACTGATGATGGCCTACTACCAGGATAACCTCACTCAGCAAGACATTGCGGAGATGGCAAAGAAGGACAAGTCGGCTGTGCTGCGGCAAATCGATACGCTCGAAAGCAATGGCTTGGTGCAGCGCATGGCGGATGTGCAGGACAGACGAAAAAATCTTATCGCCATCACCGACAGCGGCAAAAGCGTTGTCGGAATAATTATTCGCAAAGAACGGGCGCTGCTCGAAACATTGTCGCAAGGCGTAGAGCAACAGGAAATGGAGACGTTCATCAAGGTCTTATTGCAGCTGAAAGGCAACGCCGAAAAGTTGTAATTTTTTTTTGCCAAAATAGTTGATGGTATCAACCATTGCAAAAGTCAATTGTATCACAATGGAACTAAAACAAAAAACCTTCGTCATCACCGGTGGTAACTCAGGATTGGGCTACCAATGCGCGAAAAACATTGCGCTGGAAAGCGAGCGCAACCACGTTGTGCTGGCAAGCCGCAACATGGAAAAATCGCGCCATGCGGCAGAAGCGCTACGAGCTGAAACGGGCAATCCGCACGTGCACGCCTTGCCGCTTAACCTGGCTTCGTTGCAGTCGGTGCGGGAATTTTGCGCGGAGCTTTTCACGCAGAATTTTCCTCCGCTTTGCGGGCTTGTATGCAACGCCATTGCAGGAGCGTCGGCAGGTGCAGAGCGCACCGACGATGGCTTTGAG
>JAITOI010000205.1 GCA_031289995.1 Prevotellaceae bacterium
AAGCTCACGCCCGCACCCGACGAGAACGAAAGCTGCTTTGCGCATACGCAAAAATTTGTGGAAAAAACTAAGCTGGAATTGGCGACGGAGAATGTGGCGGTGGCGATGAAATAAAAAAACGACGTTGATAACACAGAATAAAAACAATGATGTACGGACTGCAGGATACCGAAATTCAGAAAATACAAAGCGTGCTTGCCAAGTATCCCGAAGTGGACGAGGCGGTGCTCTACGGCTCGCGGGCAAAGGGAAACTACAAGCCCTACTCGGACATTGACCTCACGCTGAAAGGCAGCCCCACGCTTGATTCTTCGTTGCGCTGTCGCATCGATTTCGAGCTCGACGATTTGCTGCTGCCGTACTTCATGGACTTATCGGTGTTTTCGATGCTTCGCAATCCGGAGCTTATTGAGCACATTAACCGTGCAGGAAAAATTCTTTACGCAAAACAAAACTAACAATGCAAGTACCTATTTCATCCATAATTTGCATGGCAATTTCGGCCATCGTTGTTATCGGCATACCGATTGTGCTGTTTCGCGCGTTTCGCAAGCGCTGCGCCATGTCTGTTGTGCCCATGTTGGTGGGCGCTGCGGCGTTTGTGGTGTTTGCATTGGGGCTGGAAAACATTGTACATTTGCAGGTGCTGCCCAAGTACGACCTTGTTCACAAACCCTTGCTGTACGTGGTGTACGGCTGTTTAATGGCGGGCATTTTTGAGGAAACGGCGCGGTTTATTTCGTTCCACCTGCTGAAAAAAAAGTACAAGGGGATAGGCACCGGATTGTCCTACGGCATTGGGCACGGCGGCGTGGAGGCAATACTGCTTGCGGGCGTTTCGATGATTGCCGCCATTGTGTTGAGTCTGATGGTGAACAGCGGAACAATTGGAATTATCATCGACAAGCTGCAAGGCTCCGCGCTGGAGGCCATGAACACGCAGCTGACCACGCTTGCGGAGACGGCCTCACCGCTGTTTTTGGTGAGCGGGCTGGAGCGCATTTTTGCTGTGAGCGTACAAATTTCGCTTTCGGTGATGGTGTTCTACGCCGTGTACAGCGTGGGTTTGCGGTGGATGTATCCGGCAGCCATTGTGCTGCACGCCGTGATTGATGTGCCTGCGGCGATGATGCAAGCTCACGTCATTAGCAGCGTGGCGTTGGTGGAATGTATCGTGGGCGTTGAAGCCGTTTTGGTGGCGCTGCTCGCTGTTTGGATTCACAAAAAAAAGAAGCATACACTTAACTTAAACAAGGAAATACCGTGTTTGAATTTAACGACATAGTTTTTTTGCAGCCCAAGTTTTTTTGGCTGCTGCTGCTTGTGCCGCTGATGGTGGCGTGGTACGTGCTGGTGAGCAATCGCCGCCGCGCAACGCTGCAAATATCGAGCATTAGCGGGCTGCGCAACGTGAAGCGCGGGCTGCGCTACTACCTGCAGCATTTGCCCCTTGGGTTGCGCTGCTTGGCGGTGGCGTGCATCGCTGTGGCGCTGGCGCGACCGCAGTCCACAACCAAGTCCGAAAACATCTACACCGAGGGCATCGACATTGTGCTCGCGCTCGACATTTCGGGCAGCATGCTGGCGCAAGATTTCTCGCCCGACCGTCTGCAGGCCGCTAAGGATATAGGCTCGCAGTTTATTGCCGACCGCCCCAGCGACCGCATCGGGCTGGTGGTTTTTGCGGGCGAAAGCTTCACGCAGTGCCCCCTCACCACCGACCACATCACGCTCATCAACCTGCTCAAAGACGTGGAGTGCGGCATGATTGAAGACGGCACCGCCATTGGCAACGGCCTTGCCACGTCGGTGGCGCGGCTCAAGGATAGCAAGGCGGTGAGCCGCGTTGTCATCCTGCTCACCGACGGCGTCAACAACCGCGGCGAGGTAGCGCCCATCACGGCTGCAGAGATTGCCAAGACCTACGGCATCCGCGTGTACACCATCGGCGTGGGCACTATCGGCACCGCGCCCTACCCGTTTATGACACCCTACGGCGTGCGCGTGCAGCAAGTGCCGGTGGAGATTGACGAGGATATGCTGGGCAAAATTGCAGAGCTGACCGATGGCCGATATTTTCGCGCCACGAGCAACACTAAGCTGCTCGAAATTTACGGCGAAATCAACAAGCTCGAGCGAAACAAAGTGGAGGTCGATTCGCTCACGCACCACAAGGAAGAGTTCACGCCCTTTGCCCTCATTGCCGCAGCGCTGCTGCTGCTGGAGCTGATGTTGAGGCTGGCGGTGTTGAGAAGGATTCCGTAGAAAATTTAAGAGATTTGAAAATTTGAAAATTTGAAGATTGTGGATTGTCGCACGTCGCATTGTCGCACATCGCATTGTCGCACGTCGCACATCGCACAATCGCACATCAAAACAAAAAAATATGTTCCGTTTAGCACAACCCGAATACCTACTGCTCTTGCTGCTGCTGCCGTTAATGGTGGCGGGCTACCTGCTCTACCTGCGCGGTCGGCGCAAGGCTTTGCAGCGCATAGGCAACCTGCAAACGCTGCGGCAACTTATGCCCAACGCGTCGGTGGGGCGCGGCTGGTGGAAGATGTCGCTGTGGATGCTCGCCTTCGCCTTCCTCACGCTTGGCCTATGTCGTCCGCAGCTGGGCGCACGCGTCAAGGAGGTGAAGCGCAAGGGGGCCGAAATTATCATCGCCCTCGACGTGAGCAACAGCATGATGGCGCAAGACTTTACGCCCAACCGCCTCGAGTACGCCAAGCGTGCCATTGCCCGCATCGTTGACCAGCTGGGCAGCGACCGCATTGGCCTCATCGTGTTTGCCGGCGATGCCTACATTCAGCTGCCCATCACCAGCGACTACGTGTCGGCAAAACTTTTCCTCAACGCCATCAACACCGGCATCGTGCCGCGACAGGGCACTGCCATTGGCAAAGCCATCACCACTGCCATTCGCTCGTTCTCGCTGCAGAGCGAAAAAAGTCGTGCGCTCATCATCATTTCCGACGGCGAAAATCACGAGGATAACCCCGTTGAAGCTGCGCAGCTGGCCGCAAAAGAGGGCATAAAAGTTTACGCCATCGGCATCGGCTCGCCGCAGGGAAGCCCAATACCGCTGAGCGGTGGCGGCATGATGAAGGACAAGGAGGGCAACATGGTCATCACCCGCCTCGACGAGTCAGTGCTGGAGCAAACAGCCAAGGAAGGCAACGGCATCTACGTGCGTGCAACCACCACCAACATTGGCCTGAGCGACATTGTGAACGACATTCGCAAGCTCGAAAAACAGGAGCTGTCGAGCGTCATCTACGAGGATTTCAACGAGCAATATCACTT
>JAITOI010000223.1 GCA_031289995.1 Prevotellaceae bacterium
ATGAAAGGTTTAACAGAGTTGAATATGGAAACGTCTTTCAACGCTTTGAAAATACCCTTATCAAGATAGGGTTTCATATCCAAAATACCTTCTTCACCGTTGTCAAACCACAAATGCAAGGTGTAATCTTGGCTTGGTTTTACATTTACAACTTCTGGATTCATGATGTTTTACTTTAATGGTTCGATTCTAAAAATATTGTTTTCACTTGTGGCAAGTTCCCAATCTGCCATCAGCTCTTCTTCGTGCAAAAAAATCCATGCTTTAACAAGCGCGGTTTTTTTCGGGGGTAAATCACCGCCTATCAAATCGCCATCTGGAATTGAAAAAACGGCTTTAAAATTCTGATACCTCACATGGATATGCGGCAACTTATGTTGCTTGTTATCTCCATAAAACATGGAAATAATCAGTCCGTAGAACATTGAAAGTGTTGCCATAAATTTTTTGCTTATAAATTCGGTTGCAAAGGTAGTAAAAACTTTTGAATGTGGCATCCTAAACGCGGCGCTACTTTGTTGGCTTGCGACGCCAAAGGTCGCGGCGAATGTATAGGGCAACTACAGCAGCAATTATCGCTGCCAGCCCCCAAAACGAAAGGAAATAGAAAAGTCCTTGCATGATGTTTAATCTTTTATTTTCGTTGGCGTCCAACGCGACGCTACTTCGTTTGCTTGCGGCGAAAAAGGTCGCGGTGAATGTATAGGGCGACTAAGTCGAGAAGTATCACAACCACTCCCCAAAACAGAAAAAAATAACCAAGTCCTTGCATGATGTTTAAGTTTTTATTTTGGTTGGCACCCACCCTAACGCAACGCTACTTCGTTGGCTTGCGGTGCCAAAGGTCGCGGTGAGTGTATAGAGCAATTGCGGCAGCAACTATCGCTGCCATCCCCCAAAACGAAAGAAAATAGAAAAGCCCTTGCATGATTTTTAAGTTTTTATTTGTTATATTTTTTTTTGTAGCCAGTAAAACAAAAATCCAGCGCCTACGAAAGCTGCTGTAACGATAGTCCCAACAATGTACAGAAACGTAACATCTGTACCCTCGCGGTTGACCATAATAGCACCAAGCACCACGCCACCAAACGTGTACTTGGCCAAGTCAACGAGCAAATCTCCGATTTTTTCGAGGAGGTTCATAGCATAAAAATTTTGCTGCAAAGGTAATAACATTTTTCAACATCCAATAACAATTCAACAACAAAGCCCGCTCAAGCCCTACGACACCGGCCTATCCAGCACCTTCGACAGCTGGCGCTTGAGCTCGTTAAGCTCACGAATTTTTTCGACCATTCCGGTTGCCTCGTCTGCCTTGTTGGTGGCGCTGGCCAGCTCGGTGCGGTATTTTTGGATGGCCAAAATTATCAGCTTTTGCTTGAACGAGGCGATGGATTTTGGGATGCCTTTTTTCAAATAATCTTCGTGCGAAACGGCGGTATCGCTCCTATTCCAAATTTTGCTAAGCGTGTAGCGGTCGGCGATGACGTCGCTTGCCAGCTTGCTGATTTCTGTGCTGGGGTGGTGGGTAAAATGCGCCTCGCTCACCAGCTCGTTGGCCTCGATGAGGCGCTGGTATTCCTCGAAAATTTGGCGGTACTCGAGGTTCTGAAAGTTCAGCTCTTCGTTCACAATTTCGCTGATGATAAAGCGGTCTACACGGCTGTCGTAAAAAGATTCGGTGCCGTGCTTGAGCAAAAAATAAATCAGCTCGCGCTCCTGCTCGCGGCAAAACACATTCTTCACAAACGCAGGAATGGCGGGCGTTTGCAGCACATCGGCCGAAAGCTGCGAGGTGGCGTTGGGGTCGCCGTCGCGCGCCAGGGCAGCCTCGTAGTCGCTGTGGTGCTGGGCTGCGGCACCGCTCTCCTTGCTGCGTTTGTCGCGCTGACGGAGCACGGCGTTGCGCACCTCGTTCGCCAGCAGCGGCTCGTCCACATCGAGTAGCCGCGCGGCCTCGCGCACAAACAGGCTGCGCTTCATCGCGTCGGGAATGGCGGCAATGCTGCGCACCATATCGCCCACAGCTTCGGCCTTGCGGAGAGGGTCGCTGCTGGCGTCGGCGAGCAGAATTTTGGCCTTGAACGAGATGAAATTTTCCTCGTGCGCAGCAATAAAATCGGACAGCTCGGTGGCGCTGTGGCTACGCGCAAACGAGTCGGGGTCTTCGCCGTCGGGCAGCAGCAGGGTTTTGACGTTCATGCCCTCCTCGAGCAGCATGTCGATGCCGCGCATCGAAGCTTTGATGCCCGCTGCGTCGCCGTCGTAGAGCACGGTGATGTTGGGCGTGAAGCGGCGGATGAGGTGAATTTGCTCGGTGGTGAGCGAGGTGCCGCCCGAGGCCACTACGTTTTCGATGCCCGCCTGGTGCATCGAAATCACGTCGGTTTGCCCCTCCACGAGGTAGCATTTGTCGAGGTTGGCGATGGCTTTTTTGGCAAAAAAAATACCGTACAGCGTCTTGCCCTTCGTGTAGATGACGCTTTCGGGCGAGTTGACGTACTTGGCAACGGTCTTGTCGGTTTTGAGCGTTCGCCCCGCGAAGCCAATCACGCGGCCGCTCAGGTTGTGGATGGGGAAGATGACGCGCCCGCGAAAACGGTCGAGCAGGTTGCCGTTTTTGCCTTCGGTGGAGAGGCCTGTGGTGAGCAGAAACTCTTTCCGGTAGCCCTCCCGCAGGGCGACATCGGAGAAGGCCGTCCAGCGGTCGAGGCAGTAGCCAAGCTGAAATTTTTCGATGGTTTTGGTCAAAAATCCGCGCTCGGCAAAGTAGGTGAGGCCAATGGTTTTGCCGTCGGTGTGGTTGTGCAACGTTTTGGCAAAGTAGGCTTGCGCGTAGGCGTTCACGAGCATCATGCTTTCGCGCGCGTCGTTGTCGCGCTTCTCATCCGGCGTCAGCTCTCGCTCTTCGATCTCGATGTGGTACTTTTTTCCCACAATTTTGAGCGCCTCCACGTAGCTTACTTTTTCGTGCTCCATCACGAAGATGACGGCGTTGCCACCCTTGCCGCAGCCGAAACATTTGAAGATGCCGCGCGAGGGCGACACGGAAAACGACGGCGTGCGCTCGTCGTGAAACGGGCAACAGGCCACGTAATTTGCGCCGCGCCGCTTGAGCGCCACGTAGTCGCTCACCACCTCGTCGATGCGGGCAGCGTCCATAATTTTATCGATGGTGGCTTGGCTAATCATGGCTGAATTGTTGGCAACAGATGCACTGCTCTACCCCTTACCATTGCTCGCCTCCACCCACTTTCGCGCGTTCACAAACATCTCGAACCAGGGCGTTACATCGTCGTGGCGGTTGAGGTCGGGGATGGTGGGACAGGTCCACGGATGTATGGCACGTTCGGGATGCGGCATCATGGCGAGGTGTCGTCCGTCGGGCGAGCTAATGCCCGCCACGCCTTGCGGCGAGCCGTTGGGGTTGGCGGGATAGGCGTTGTAGGCGTAGCGCAGCGCTACGTTGTAGTGGTCTGCGCCCAGCGGCAGGTCGAACTTGCCCTCGCCGTGCGCCACCCAAATACCCAGCGTGGCGCCGGCCAGCGAGCCAAGCCATGCCGAGCTGCTGTGCGCCACCTCGACGCTCACAAATCCGCTCTCGAACTTGTGCGAATCGTTGTGCAGCATACGCGGCTGCTGCGCGTCGTGCGGCGTGAGCAGGCCCAGCTCCACCATCAGCTGGCAGCCGTTGCAGATGCCCAGGCTGAGCACGTCGGGGCGAGCGTAGAAGCGGTCGAGCGCGAGCTTGGCACGCTCGTTGAAGAGCAGGGCACCCGCCCACCCTTTGGCGGATCCGAGCACGTCGGAGTTGGAGAAGCCGCCCACAAACACGAGCACGCTCACATCGTCCAAAGTTTCGCGCCCAGCGATGAGGTCGGTGGTGTGCACGTCGCGCACATCGAAGCCTGCCAGGTGCAGCGCCCATGCCGTTTCGCGCTCGCACTGCGAACCCTTTTCGCGCACCACCGCAGCGCGTATTCCGGAGCGCAACGTGCGGCTTGGCACAACGCCGTAGTCCGAAAATTTTCCGCCGAAATGCTGGGGATATTTCCACCGCACAGGCTGCTGCTTGTAGCTCGCGAATCGCTCTGCTGCTTTGGCCTCGCCGCTTTGCCGACGGTCGAGCAGGTAGGAGGATTGGTACCACACATCGCGCAGCTGGTCGATGTCAAACTTGTACTTTTTTCCGCCGTGGTAGAGGCGCAAAAGGCGCGTGGGTATTGGCGTTCCGATGGACAAGGCCTCCACGCCAAAGCGGTGCAAAACCTCCTTGGCACGCGCCTCGTTGGCTACCTGCACCACCACCGCCGGATTTTCGGCAAACAAGGCTGGCTCTAAGTCTCCGAGCGATGAGAGGTCTGCTTCGAGGCCTCCCTCAACGTTGGCAAAATTCATTTCGAGCAGCGTGGTGATGAGTCCGCCTGCGCTCACGTCGTGCCCCGATAGCGCCAAGCCCTCATCCAGCAAGGCCTGCACGGCGGCAAACGAGCGAGCAAAATATTCGGCATCGACCACGTCGGGCGCATCGCCGCCTACGCTACCGCAGGCCTGCTCCGCGCTGCTACCGCCCAGCAGCAGCGGGCTGCGGCTCATGTTGAGGTAGAGCAGCACGCTGCCCTCAACGGGTTTGAGCACGGGGCTGATGGCCTTGCGCAGGTTGCTCACCTCGCCAACCGCTGATATAATCACGGTTCCGGGCGCATACACTTGGGTGCCGTCGGGATATTTTTGCGTCATCGAAAGCGAGTCTTTGCCGGTTGGGATGTTGAGGCCGAGCGCCAGCGCAAAGTCGCTCGCGGCTTGCACAGCGCGGTATAGGCGGGCATCCTCGCCTTCGTTTTTGCAGGGCCACATCCAGTTGGCGCTGAGCGAAACGCCGCGCAGCCCGCCCTCGATGGGCGCCCACACTAAGTTGGTGAGCGCTTCGGCAATGGCGAGCCGCGAGCCGGCCTCGGCGCTGATGAGCGCCACGGCGGGCGCGTGGCCAATGGCGGTGGCAATGCCGCGAGCGCCGCAGTAGTCGAGCGCCATAATGCCAAGGTTGTTGAGCGGCAGCTGCAGCTCGCCCGCGCACTGCTGCATGGCCACGCGGCCGGTTACCGAGCGGTCAACCTTGTTGGTGAGCCAGTCTTTGCAGGCCACCGCTTCGAGCGACAGCACCTGCCGCAGCACGTCAAACACGTTATTCATCGCAGATTTCAAATTTGAGTGAGGCGCGAAGTTAGGTAATTTTGGGCGAAACGCGAAAATATCTTACGCGGTTGCTCATCGGTAACACCACCTCATAAAAAAGCATTTGCACATCAAAAAAAACACTATCTTTGCACCCAATTCTCAACCCATAAACCTCAGGTCAATAAAAAAACATCATGCCTGTGAACCCATATACAGCCTCACTTTTAGCAAAGCAGCACTTTATGTTCCTGACCGAAAACGGTGCCGCGCGTAGCGATGCGGCCATGCCGCGTTGCTACAACCCGCCCACAGCTGCTCCACAACGACCGTAGAGACGCGGGATGCTGCGTCTCTACGCCTTTATTCGCCTCGCACCACCTCCTAAAAATTTGAAATCGTATGCACCAAATTGACTACATCATCGTGTTTGCCTCCATCGCGCTAACCGTTGCGGTGGGGCTTTACTTTGCCCGCCGGCAGAAGAGCTCCGACCGGTTTTTTTCGGGCGGGCGCAACCTGCCCTCGTGGGCTATCGGCATCTCCATCATGGCCACGCTCATCAGCAGCGTAACCTTTTTGGCCTACCCTGGCGCGGGCTACGCAGGCAACTGGATTCTGCTGGTGCAGGGGCTGATGGTGCCCGTTGTGCTGGTTGGGTTCATCTGGTTCATCGTGCCGCTATTCCGCAAGGCTATTGGGATTAGCGCGTACGAGTACTTCGAAAAACGCTTCGGATTTTTTGCCCGCATCTACAGCTCGCTGGCGTTTGCGCTCAGCCATTTTTCGAAGATGGGAACGGTGTTCTACCTCATGGGTCTTGCGCTGGCCGCCATGCTGGGCATCGACACGCTGACGCTCATCTGGGTGTTGGGCGGTGCGATTATTTTGCTCACGCTGATGGGCGGTCTCGAAGGCGTAATTTGGATGGACGTGATACAAGGTTTTATGCTCATCGTGGGCGGCATTGCGTGCGCGCTACTGCTTGTGTTTACGCCGGATGGCGGGGCAACGGCGGTGTTCCATGTCGTGGCCGAAAATAGCAAAATCAGCTTCGCTCCCTACAGCTGGGATTTCACCAAGTTGACGTTTTTTGTGATGGCCATCAACGGCGTTTTTTACGCCATCCAAAAGTACGGCACCGACCAAACCATCGTGCAGCGTTACCTTGCGGCCAAGACCGACAAGGCCGCCGTTCGCGCCTCGCTGCTGGGCGTATTTCTGAGCGTTCCGCTATGGGCGCTGTTCATGTTTATCGGCACCGCGCTGTTCGCCTTCTACCAGCTGTCGCCAACGCCTGCGCTGCCTGCGGGCACGCCTGCCGACGGCGTTTTTCCGTTCTTCATCATGACGCAGCTGCCCGTTGGCGTCAAGGGCTTCATCATTGCGGCGCTATGCGCGGCGGCCATTTCGAGCCTCGACTCGGACATGAATTGCCTTTCGGCCATTGGCGTTGAGGACTACTACAAGCGCTTCCGTCCGCGCAGCAGCGACCGGCAGCAGCTGCGCATGGCGCGCATTTTGGTGGTGCTGTCGGGGCTGGCAGCGCTGCTGGTGGCCACGCTCTACTTGCAGCTGGGCGGCGAGGGCGTGCTGGGCATAGTGTTCGAGCTGTACGCCATTTTTTCGGCGGGCATTGCGGGCATGTTTTTGCTGGGCCTCTTCAGCCGCCGCGCCAACAAGCACGGGCTGTACGTGGGCATGGCGGCCTGCGTGCTGTTCACCGCCTACGCGAT
>JAITOI010000243.1 GCA_031289995.1 Prevotellaceae bacterium
GGGTTTCAGGTCGTTGGTGTGAGCAGTATGCTTGGCCAGAAACCGGAAAATTCGGCTGCAAAGGTAGGGTAAAAGATTGGTATGTGCAAATTCGGTATTGCAAGGAGATTGCAGGTCAAGCCCGCAATGCAACCTAAAGCCTCTTCCCCAACAACAACCTCACCGGAATCCCCGCCGCCACAACCCCAATCAGCATCACGGTGCCGGCAACCAGCACGAGGTCGAGCGGGTTGACGGCAACGGGATAGGTGGGGACTACGTAGTTGCCCGGCATGGGGATGAGGCCAAACCAAATCTGCGCGTAGCAAGCCGCTACGCCAAGCGTCAAGCCGGCTGCACAACCCAGCAAGGTGAGCATCGTGCCTTCGAGCACGAACACGCGGCGCACCAAGCCCGCCTGCGCACCGAGGCTTTGCAGGATGCGCACGTCCTTCTTTTTTTCGATGATGAGCATGGTGAGCGAGCCGATGGAGTTGAACGAAGCCACCAGCAGCACGAAGGCAAGGATGAAGAATATCGCCCACTTTTCGCCCTGCGTCATGCGGTAGAGCAGCTCGTTTTGCTCCTCGCGCGTCTGCACCTTTAGGCGGTCGCCCAGCACGCGCTGCACCTCGCCTTTCACGGCTTTGGGGTGGGCGTCGGGCAGCAGGTAAAGCTCCACGCTCGACACCTCGTGCGTGTAGCCAAGCAAGTGCTGCACCATGTCGAGCGGAACAAAAACATAGCGCGAATCGGCTTCCAGCTCGACCGAGAAGATGCCCGCAGGTTTCAGGTACTCGCGGTTGAGCATGGCCTCGGGGTTAAGCGCGTTGAGGCTTTGCAGCTTCATGCCGCGCTTGGTGAAGTAAATCCACAGCAGGTCGAAAAACGCGGGGCGAAGCTCGAGCAGCGCAGCAATTTCTTTGCCCACGATGGCCGTGTTCACGTCGCCGTGCCGGATGTCCGGCTCGCCCTCGACGATGCTTCCAGCAAGGCCTGAGCGGGAAAGGAACACGTTGTCCACGCCGCGCACCACGCCCAAATGCTGCCGGTTGCGGTACTTCAGCAGCGCGTGCTCTTCGAGAGCTTCGGAGTAGTAGGCGACGCCTTGCAGCTGCTTGACGGCGTCGAAGGCGGGCTGTTGCGGGTCAAAGACTTTGCCTTCGACGGCAGTGATTTTGAGGTCGGGCGCAAGCGTGTCGTAGAGCGATACGATGAGTCCCTCGATGCCGTTATACACCGACAGCGCCACCACCAGCGCAAACGTGCCTATCGCCACGCCCACCGCGCTCACCAGCGAGATGAGGTTGATGACGTTGTGCGACTTTTTGGCAAATAGGTAGCGGCGGGCTATGAAGAGTTCGAGAGACAATTAAAAATTTGAAGATTTGAAAATTTGATGATTTGAAGATTGCTGATGTGCGGCTGCGACTTTCGATTTAGCCATTCGTGGCGCGATGAATTTTCATCTGCATGCTCAGGATTTTGGTAAAGCCTTTCACGTCGTCGCCGTTGAAGGCTTTGCTGATTTCGCCATAGTCGCCAAATTTGCTGCTCATCAAGTCGTGCGGGCTGCTGCATCCAACGGTGCTGAAGCGGTAGGGTTGCAGCTTCAGCTCCACGCTGCCCGTTACGTTTTGCTGCGTTGATTCGAGGAATTGCTCGATGTCGCGCATCACCGGTTCGAGATACTGCGCCTCGTGCAGCAGCATTCCGTACCAGGTGGCGAGCTGCTCCTTCCAGTAGAGCTGCCACTTGGTGAGCACGTGTTTTTCGAGCAGGTGGTGAGCCTTGATGAGGATGAGCGGTGCAGCTGCCTCAAATCCTACTCGCCCTTTGATGCCGATAATGGTGTCGCCCACATGCACGTCGCGCCCCACAGCGTAAGGGTTTGCGAGCGCGTAGAGGGCGCGAATGAGCGCCACCGGCTCCATCCTTTTGCCGTTGAGCGCCACCGGCACGCCACGCTCAAAATCCACCCGCAGCTTTTCCGAGCCGCTCTTGGTGAGCTGCGAGGGGTAAGCCTCTTCGGGCAGCTCGCCGCTGGCGTGAAGCGTCTCCACGCCACCCACGCTGGTGCCCCACAGGCCTTGGTTGATGGAGTATTTAGCCTTGGTCCAGGGGAAGTCGTAGCCGTGCTTTTTGAGGAAGTCGATTTCGGCCTGCCGCGAAATGCTAAGGTCGCGGATGGGCGTGATGATGCCGATTTCGGGCGCGATGACCTGAAAGATGAGGTCGAAGCGCACCTGGTCGTTGCCCGCTCCGGTGCTGCCGTGGGCGATGTGCGAAGCGCCAATTTGCTTGGCGTAGTCTACGATGGCGATGGCCTGAAACGCCCGCTCGGAGCTAACGGAAAGCGGGTAGGTGGAGTTTTTGAGGATGTTGCCGTAAATCATGTAGCGGATGCACTTGTCGAAGTAGGCCTGCGTTACGTCAATGTTGGCGTGGCTGGCGCTACCCAGCGTGGTTGCTTTTTGCGCAATTTCGCTCAGCTCGTCATCGCTGAAACCGCCAGTGTTTACAAGGGCTGTATGCACTTCCAGCTGCTTCTCTTCCTTGAGGTACTTCACGCAAAACGACGTATCAAGCCCGCCGCTAAAGGCAACTAAAACTTTGTCCATAATGTGATAGGTGATTAAAAATTTGCGGCGGCAAAGGTACGAATAATATTTGTACCTTTGCCGCCAATAATTTTTACCCAACATGAAAAAGATTCTCCTTTTTGCGGCAGCGGCAATCCTCGCCAACGCCAGCAAGACTGCGGCGCAAGACGCCCGCGACGTCATCACCTTCGAGTACGGAAGCCTGCAGGTGAGCGTGCTCAGCGAAGGGCAAAGCAGCGGCAAAATCGGCACTCTCATTGGTGCCACGCCCGACCAGCTACAGCGCTACGCACCCGACGGCACCTACCCCAGCGCCACCAACGTCTTTCTGGTTCGCGCCAAGGACGGCCCAACGGTGCTCATCGACGCAGGCTACGGCCGCAAGCTGTTCGACAACCTCAAGTCGCTCGACGTAGCGCCCGAACAGGTAGACGCGGTGCTCCTCACCCACATGCACGGCGACCACATTGGCGGCCTGCTGCGCGATGGCAAGGCTGCCTTTCCCGCCGCCAGCCTACTCATAGCGAAGGCTGAGCACGACTACTGGACAAGCGCTGCCGAAATGGAGGCCGTTCCCGCCAACCGTCGCGGTGGTTTTGTGGCAGCGCAAAAAGCAATTGAGGTCTACAAGGCGCGGCTCGTGCTCTTCACGCCAGGCGAGCTGGACGCCACCAAGTGCGACTCGATGATGATACCGGAGGTAACGATTTACCCGCAGCCCAACACCTACATCAAAGCCATTGCCAGCTACGGCCACACGCCTGGCCACACGGCCTACCTCCTCGAGTCGGGCGAGGCCAAACTCCTTGTCTGGGGCGACCTCACGCACGCCATGGCCATCCAAGTGCCCTGCCCCGAAGTGGCCATGACCTACGACGTGAACCCCACGAAGGCCGTCGAAACGCGCAAGAAAATATTCGACTATCTCTTCCAAAACAAAATCGCTGCAGGCGGCATGCACGTTGCGTTTCCGGCCATCGGAACGCTGAAAGAGGGCAAAACCGGAGCGCGAGAATGGAAGGCGATTTGCGACTGCGAAGGATACTGAAATTTGAGATTTGAAATTTGAGATTTGAAAATTCAGGGCATGGTAGGCTGGCTGCTCGCCTCTACAGCGCCGTCGTTGCGGGCATTGCGGGCGCAACACAAGTGCAACGACCGCACAAAAAAATCGCTACCCTTGCAACTTTTTGGCCATCTCTGCCGTCTAACATGCGACAAACAAATTTCATTAATTTAATTCCCAAAAATTATGTTACACGAAACGCTTAAATTATTAATTCCAATCTTTGGAATCTTCGGCACATTTGGTGCTCCAATGTTCATTGTGTGGGTGATTGTTCGGTCGAACTTGAAGCGGCAGAAGTCGCAGCACGACCTCATCCGCGCCGCCATCGAAGCGGGCAAGGACATCTCGCCCGAACTGCTGCTGACCCCGCGAC
>JAITOI010000005.1 GCA_031289995.1 Prevotellaceae bacterium
TGCTACTCGTGGGTGGCCTACCAAACGGCCTACCTCAAGGCGCACTACCCCGCCGAGTACATGGCCGCCCTGCTCACCTGCAACCTCAGCAAGTCCGAGCGCGTGGCGTTCTACATGGACGAGTGCCACCGCATGGGCATTCAGATTCTCTCGCCCGACGTGAACGAAAGCCACATCAGATTTACGCCCAACAAGGCGGGCAACATTCGCTTTGGCCTTGGCGCCATCAAGGGTGTAGGCTCCGTTGCCGCGGAGCAAATTATTGCCGAGCGCAAGGCCAACGGCGCATACAAAGACGTGTACGATTTTGTGGAACGCTTCAGCGGCAACAGGCGCACGCTCGATGCCTTGGTTGGCTCAGGGGTGTTCGACGACCTCGGCGTGGAGCGGGCCTCCTTTTTTGTTGCACCCGCCACGTCTACGGAGCTGCCGTTTGTGGAGCAGCTGCTCCGCTACGGTATCGCGGCGCAGGAGAGCAAAAACTCGTCGCAGCACTCGCTGTTCGGCGCCGGCTCGGACGTGGGCACGCTGCAAAAACCTAAGCCTCCTGTCGCCGCCGACGTGAGCACCCTCGCCATGCTCAACCGCGAGCGCGAGCTGGTGGGCATCTACATTTCGTCGCATCCGCTGGACGAATTTAAGGTGGTTTTCGACCAGATAGTAACCTGCAAAATGAGCGAGCTCGACAACCTCGAAAAGCTGTTTGGCAAGAGCCTTGTGTGCGGCGGACTCATCACCAAAGCGAGCGAGCACATGGCCAAAAACGGCAACCCGTATGGCCGCATGACCATCGAAGACTTTGGAGGAAGCCACGAGTTTTCCTTGTTTGGCAACGACTACGTGAGCTACAAAAACTACTTCGTGCAGGGCTGCGCAGTGCTGGTGCGGGCTAGCGTGCAAGAGCGCTGGCAGCGGGAAGGTAGCACCCGCAAAGAGTTCGAGGTGAAGATTTCCAAGATGCGGCTGATGCGCGAATTTGTGGAGAACGACATCCGCAAGATAACGCTCAACCTCAACATCCACGCCATTTCCAACGAGCTCATCGGCACGCTCACCGAGCGCCTCGCCACGCTGCCAAAGGGCAGCGCCAAGTTCCGCATCAAGGTCGTGAACGAGCGCGAGGGCGTTTCGGTTGACCTCATTTCGCACAAGTACTCCACGCTCAAGTACTGCAAAGAGCTCGAGCAGCTGTTCGTCGAAAACGGCATGGAGTATAGCATTGTGTAGAAAAAAATCCTACCTTTGCGCCCACAAAAAAACGCCGCATCACCAACGCAACACAACCATGAAAGCTGTCATCATCGACGACGAAAGTCCCGCCCGCGAGGTCATCAAGCAATACCTGCAAAGCTACGCTGACATTGACTTGGCGGGCGAGGCCGACAACGGCTTCGACGCGCTCAAGCTCATCCGCGAGGCCGCGCCTCAGCTCGTTTTTCTCGACGTGCAAATGCCCAAGCTCACCGGCCTTGAGGTGCTCGAGCTGCTCGACAATCCGCCAGTGGTGGTCTTCTCCACAGCCTACGACCAGTTTGCCATTCGCGCCTTCGAGCAGAACGCCGTCGACTACCTGCTCAAGCCTTACTCCCGTCAGCGTTTCGACGCGGCGATGCGGAAGGCGTTGGCCAAAATCAGCGCGGGCGATGTGCCCACCGAGCAGATAAAAAATCTCGTGTCGGCGGCGCCCGAATCGCTCACCCGCATTGCCGTCAAAGACCGCCAGCACATCCACGTTGTGCCGCTGCACGAGCTGTACTACATCGAGGCCGACGGCGACTACGTGAAGCTGCACACCAGCAAGGGCGCGTTCCTGAAGGAAAAAACGATGAAATATTTTGAGCAAAATTTGCCGCAGCAGCAGTTCGTACGCGTCCATCGCTCCTACATTGTCAACGTGGATGAGGTGGCCAAAATCGAGCTCTACGAAAAAGATTCGTACCGCGTGCACCTCAAGAACGGCGAGGCGCTCAGGGCAAGCAGCAGCGGGTATCGGACGCTCAAAGCAGCGGTGAAATGGTAGATTTGAGATTTAAAATTTAAAATTTAAAATTTAAAATTGCTATCTACGGCATCGCAATGTCGCACATCGCACATCGCACATCGCATAATCGCACATCGCATAATCGCACATCGCATAATCGTACATCACACATCAAAATGAAAACATCCGAGTGGATTACTCTATCGCAGGCTGGGACTGCGATTACGGAGGCACAGGCCGACGAAATTTCGCAGATGGTGGCACGCAATCCGTGGTTTTCCTACGGCCAAATGCTGCACCTCAAAGCGCTCAAACAGCAGCAAAATCCAAGCTTTGAGCAGCAGCTGGCCGTTGCCTCGCTCTACGCCATGAGCCGCAAAAAACTATGCGCATTTTTGCAAGCAGAGCCTATTGCACAAGCCGTCGAGCCAAGTGTTGACGCGGGTTGCAGCGCATTGCCCTCGGCCAAAAGTATGCTTACTCGCGACATCTTTGAGCTGCTTCCGCCCGACACCATCTGCGAGGTGGATGTCGCCACCGCAGATAAATAATTTTTACTTGCGTAAAGCAGTTACTTTTATGTGTTTACAAGCATGTGGCGAAAAAAATGCACAATCAAATT
The DNA here is from genome assembly GCA_031289995.1 of Prevotellaceae bacterium. Next base: position 2,604 of record JAITOI010000005.1, read on the forward strand.
TGAATAAATCCCAAAAAAGCATTACCTTTGTAGCCCCCAAAAATGGGCATGAAAATTAAGGACAAACTCATAAATTCAACGTAAAATGTTCTACTACTTTCTTACCATTCTGATTCTGGTGATAAGCGTGCTGCTTATTCTCGTTGTGCTGGTGCAAAATTCCAAGGGTGGTGGCCTGGCGGCAAACTTCGCCTCGCCTACTCCCACCATGGGCGTACGCCGCACCACCGACTTCCTCGAAAAAGCCACGTGGACGCTGGCCGGCTCGATTCTGGTGCTGAGCCTTGCCGCCACCATGGTT
>JAITOI010000015.1 GCA_031289995.1 Prevotellaceae bacterium
TACGGCGAGCGAGGCGTGTGGCGGCCTGGCGACACGCTGTTCATCTCGTTCGTGCTCGAAGACCGCGACAAAACTTTGCCCGACAACCACCCCGTGAGCATCGAGCTCTACAACCCCGCGGGGCAAGTTGCGCACCGCCAAACGCAGACCGGAAACAAGCACCACTTCTACTCGTTCGTGCTGAAAACCGACGACGACGCGCCCACCGGAAACTGGGAGGCGCGGGTGAAGGTGGGCGGATCCACGTTCAGCAAAACGCTGAAGATTGAGACCATCAAACCCAACCGGCTGAAGGTCGATTTGTCGATTGACGGAGGCGCTGTTTTGACCGACAACGACATCTCCGGAACCCTTACGTCGCGCTGGCTGCACGGCGCTGTCGCGAAAAACTTGGAGAGCAAAATCAGCCTGCGCATTTCGGCCGAAAAGACTACGTTCAAGGGCTACGAAAAATTTGTTTTCGACTCACCGAAGCGAAGCCTTGAGGATGCCGAGGAGCAGGAACTTTTTTCCGGTACGCTCAACGACGAGGGCACGGCCAGCTTCAGCTCACGCTGCGAGGTGGAGAGCAAATCGCCGGGCACGCTCAAGCTGAATTTTACGTCGCGCGTGTTCGAGGAGGGCGGCGACTTTAGCGTGAACGCGAGCAGCGTCATCCTGCGGCCGTACGAGCTGTACGTAGGCCTACAAGAGCCTGCGGGCGCGGGCGACGACAACATGCTCGAGACCGACCGAGCGCAGACCTACAGCGTGGTTACGCTCGACGCCAACGGCAAGCCCGTGAGCGTAAAAAACCTGAGCGTGGAAATCTCCAAGCTCAGCTGGAGCTGGTGGTGGAGCGCACAGGGCAACGGCAGCGCCAGCTTCGTTCACGGCGACTACGGCAGGCGCGTGAAGTCGCTTTCGGTGAGCACCACCGAGGGCAAAGGTAGCTTCGAGTTTACGGCAGTACACAACGATTGGGGGCGCTACCTCATCACCGTTACTGACCCCAAAGGCGAGCATCAGGCAGGCCTGCTGTCGTACATCGACTGGCCCGAATGGGGCGGCAGGCCGAGGCAGGGCGAGGCTTCGGGCGCAACCATGTTGAGCATCACCAGCGACAAGGCGAAGTACAAGGTGGGCGAAAAAGCGACGCTCAACATCCCCTCGTCGCATGGCTCGCGGGCGCTGGTGAGCATCGAAAACGGCAGCCGCGTCATCCGCTCGTTCTGGGTTGACGGCGAGGAAAAGCAGACCAACTTTTCGTTCGAGGTAAGCGCCGAAATGCTGCCCAACTCCTACGCCTACGTAACGCTGGTGCAGCCCCACGCGCACACGCAAAACGACCTGCCCATGCGGCTCTACGGCGTGATACCTATCTTTGCCGAGGACGACAACACCATCCTTCATCCCGAAATTGATATGCCCGACGTGCTCGAACCGGCCAAGGCTTTTACCGTCAAGGTGAGCGAAAAAAATAGGCAGACGATGACCTACACGCTCGCCATTGTGGACGAGGGATTGCTCGACCTCACGGGCTTCAAAACGCCTGACCCCTGGAGCACGTTCTACGCTCGCGAGGCGCTGGGCGTGCGCACCTGGGATATGTTCGACCTCGTGCTGGGCGCGTTTGGCGGGCGCATTGAGCAGCTGTTTGCCGTTGGTGGCGACGAGGAGGCGAAGCGCAAGCAGCGGGCTAAGGTGAACCGCTTCAAGCCCGTGGTGCGCGTGCTGGGGCCGTTCACGCTCAGCGGTCGCTCCAACGAGCACACCATCACGCTGCCGCCCTACGTAGGCTCGGTGCGCACCATGCTCATCGCCGGCAACGGCTCGGCCTACGGCAAGACCGAAAAAACAACGCCCGTGCGCAAGTCGCTGATGGTGGTTGCCACGCTGCCTCGCGTGCTCGGTCCGGGCGAAGAGGTGGTGCTGCCGGTCAACGTTTTTGCGATGGAGAAAAGCATCGCAAACGTGTCGGTGGAGGTCAAGGCGAGCGACATTTTCGACATGGCTGAAACCCGCGCCAGCGTTAGCTTCGACAAGCCCGACGACCGCGTTGTCAGCTTCCACTTGAAGGTGAAAGAGCGGATAGGAAAGGGCACGGTAACGGTGGTGGCAACGAGCGGCGGCGAGCGGGCCGAGTACGCCATCGAGATTGAGGTGCGCAACGCCAACCCCAAGGTTTACCGGACGTCGGCAGCCGTCGTCGAGGCGGGCAAAACATGGAGCGGAAGCTACCAGCTGCCGGGCATGGAGGGCACCAATTCGGCCACGCTGGAGCTGTCCAGCATTCCGCCGCTCAACCTCGAAGAGCGCCTCGGCTCGCTCCTGGCCTACCCTCACGGATGCATTGAGCAGACCACGTCGCGGGCCTTTCCGCAGCTCTACCTGACCAGCCTAATGGAGCTGAGCACCGCCGACAAAACCACCATCGAGACCAACGTGAAGGCGGGGCTGGAGCGGCTCAAAAGTTTCCTCACGCCCGAAGGCGGATTTGCGTACTGGCCCGGCGAACGCTTCCCCAACTTGTGGGGCAGCAGCTACGCCGGACACTTCATGGCAGCCGCCGAAAACCTTGGCTACGCCTTGCCCTACGGCATGAAGAGCAGCTGGCTCAAGTTCCAAAAAAAGGAGGCCAACAGCTGGACAAAAAACACGAGCAAGCTCCGCTACTACACCTACGAGCAGAACGATTTTGACCAGGCCTACCGCCTCTACACCTTAGCGCTGGCCAAGGATGCCGAGATGGGTGCCATGAACCGCCTCAAGGAGCGCAGCGACCTTTCGCTGCAGGCGCGCTGGATGCTGGCTGCCGCCTACGCCGCCGCAGGGCAATCCGACGTGGCCGCAAAAATCGTGTCCACCGCCAGCAAGGACGTGCCTCCCTACAGCAACGGATTTTCGCAAAGCTTCGGCTCCGCCGACCGCGACAAGGCCATGATTGTGGAGGTGCTCAGCGCCCTCAACAACCGCACCGACGCATTCCCGCTGGTGCAGCAAATCTCCGAATCTCTCGCATCGCAGCGCTGGCTTAGCACGCAGAGCACGGCGTACTGCCTGATGGCGATGGCCAAATTTGCGGGCAGCGAATCGGGCAGCAAGGCGATGAGCGCCACCTACCACGACGGAGGCTCGCAAAAGGTGGCCACCACGCGGCCTGTGTGGAAGGCGCCGCTGCAGCACATCAGCGCCGCAGGCAAGGTGGAGCTGCACAACACCGGCAGCGGAACGCTGTTTGTGCGCGTGGTGGCGCAGGGTATTCCTGCCGCCGGAGGCGAGGTGGAATCGGCAAAGGGGATGAAGCTGGCGGTGAAGTACACCGCCGTCAACGGCTCCACGCTTAGCCCGCAGAGCCTGCATCCGGGCGACGATTTTGTGGCTGTGGTAACGGTGCACAACATCGGCACGCAGGGCGACTACAAAAACCTTACGCTGACGCAGGTGTTCCCGTCGGGCTGGGAAATCCTGAACACGCGCATGCTCGACGGCATCACGGTTACCGAAAGCGCCTACGACTACCGCGACATTCGCGACGACCGCGTGTACACCTACTTCTCGCTCGCCGCGGGACGTAGCGCCACCTTCGTCGTGCGCCTCACCGCCGCCTACCGCGGGCGATTCTACCTGCCTGCTACGGCTTGCGAGGCGATGTATGACGCGGGGGTTGCGGCGAATACGGGGGGGATGTGGGTGGAAGTAAATTGATTTGAGATTTGAGATTTGAGATTTGAGATTGCCTCGCGCAAGGCCGCCCAGCATCGCACATCGCATATCGCATAGTCGCACATTCAAAAATTAATTGCATTATGAACCGAAGAAAAATTATCTGGATATGGGGGCTGCTAACGTTGGTCGTTAGCGGCGTGCAGGCGCAGGCGCCGACGAGTGGTCCCTTTTTTGTGGAGCTTGGCCTCAAAAGCTCTTTTCTCAACGCGCCGGACAAGGTGATACCCTTTATCGGGGGCGGCCTGACCGTCGGCATACGGCTGACACCGCACGGTTATGTGACGGCGGGCATTTCCTTTGGTGGCAGCCTTAATGACGAACAAATCGGCTCGTTCGAGTACGAAAAAACCGTTACCTCCGACGGGCACACGACCACCACATACCATGACGACGGCGAAATCAACCGCGCCTACAACTCGGTAACGCTCCTTGCCGGCTGGCAGTGGGAAGCGCTGCTGCTGAAGGGCGCTTGCGCATTCTCCGTTGGCCCCTACGTTGGGCTGGATTGGCTCAAACCCGACATCTCTTACGTGCCCACTCCCGACAACCAACCCGACACCGAGGACATCGCGCTGGCCACAATGGGCGTATTCGGTCTAGGAGCAGGCTTCAGGGTCAAAGCGGTCAAGCTGGAATACCGTTTCCTGCTGCATACCTCGCCCACAATAATGGATGAAAAATGGGAGCTGCCGATGTCTCACCACATCGTGGTGTCGTTTCATGCGCCTTGGTGAAAGCATTTAAAATTTGAGGATTTGAAGATTTGAAGATTGCTGCGTACAGGGGCTGACCAACGGGGGATTTGGAGGTTGCTACGTCGCACATCGCACATCGCATAGTCGCACATCTAATTTGAGGATTGCTGAAAAAGGGGTAGACTTATCGGA
>JAITOI010000069.1 GCA_031289995.1 Prevotellaceae bacterium
CGAAAAATCGCATACAATGACGCTGGTATTGTCGCACATCGCATAGTCGCAAATCGCACATCGCATACAATGACGCTGGTATTGTCGCACATCGCATAGTCGCAAATCACAAATCGCATGACTAAAAAGAAGCAGATATTTCAATTTTCGCTATTCCTCTTGCTCACGGCAGCGCTGGTGTGGCTTAGCTTTCGCAATGCTGACCTTGGTCGCTTAGTCGATGGTTTGCGCAACGCTGACTACAGCTGGGTTATTGTCTGCGTGCTCGTGGGCATTGCAGCTTACTTCATCCGCGCACGCCGGTGGGCGCTGCTGCTGGAGCCGATGGGCTACACGCCAAGCCTGTGGCAAATGTACAACGCGGTGATGGTGGGCTACATCGCAAACCTTGCATTTCCGCGCCTTGGCGAGGTGATGCGCTGTGGAGCGCTCGCCAAGTCGAACAAAATTCCGCTCGATAAGCTGGTGGGTACTGTTGTTGCCGAGCGTGCGTTCGACACCGTCTGCCTGCTTGCAATCATCGCAACGACCTTCTTTTTGCGCATCGATACGTTCGGAAAATTTGTGCGCGAAAAAGTGCTTGGGCAGCTGTCGGGCGTCAACGTTTCGCTGCTGCTGGCGGCGCTCGCCATCGCGCTGCTGGTGGCGGTTTTGCTGGTGTGGCGGTTTCGCGTCGCGCTGCAAAAGTACGGCGTTGTGCGCAAAATTTTTGGCTTCGCCAGAGGCATCTGGGAGGGGCTGAAATCGTTCACCGCCATGCGCCGTCGCGCCGAGTTTGTGCTGCACACCGTGCTGCTGTGGATATGCTACTGGCTGATGAGCTGGCTGGTGCTGTTTGCGCTGCCCGAAACCGCGGGCTTCAACGCCGTCGATGGCCTTGTGGTGATGCTGCTCGGCAGCTTCGGCATGGTGGCGCCCACCAACGGCGGCATTGGCGCGTTCCACTTCATCACGAGCCTTGGCCTGACCTACATTTTTGGCGTGAGCACCGACAGCGGGCTTGCCTACGCCACGCTGTCGCACGAGTCGCAGCTGATATTTGTGCTCATCCTTGGCGCTGTTAGCGCGGTGAGCGTGTTCATTGCGCCGAGTGGTGCAAAAAGAAATGTGGGATGAGTTGCACCTTGGCAATTTTCCCCGGCTCTTTCGACCCGTTTTCGGCAGGGCACTACGACGTGGCGCTGCGGGCGTTGCGGATGTTCGACCGCGTGGTGGTGGCCATCGGTGTCAACGCCGAAAAGCGTTGCCTGTATTCGCCTGCAGAGCGGCAGCAGGCCATCGAAAAAGCCTTTGCCGATGAGCCGCGCGTGCAGGCTTGCATCTACGAAGGGCTGACGGTGGACTTGTGCCAACGGTTGGGCGCAACGCACATCGTGCGCGGCCTGCGCAACGCTGCCGATTTTGAGGCGGAGCTGGCCGCAGCTCAGGCCAACAAGGCGATGCTGCCAGAGGTGGACACGGTGCTGCTTCCGGCCGCGCCCAGCCTCAGGTTTGTGAGCTCCACCATCATCCGCGACATCCTCAAAAACGGTGGCAACGCCGATACTTTTTTGCCCAACAATGCTTGAACTATCAACGATTTTTTATACTTTTGCGCGGAAAAAAAATGGAGCCAATCATCAATCTTAAATCTGAAAATAAAAAACATCATGGAGCTCAAAGAAATCATGTCGGTTACCGGTCAGCCCGGTTTATTTAAGTATGTGTCGAAGGGACGCAACGGCCTCATTGTGGAGTCGCTGCTCGACAACAGGCGCTGCAACATTCCGCCCGCCGCAAAGGTGAGCACGTTGAGCGATATTGCCGTGTTTACCTCCGGCGAAGAAGTGCCGCTGGGCAAGGTGCTGCTTGGCTTTAAGGAGAAGTGCGCGGGGCAGCCGGCCATCGACCCCAAGGTGGCGAAGGAGGACGAGGTGCGCGCGTTTCTCGCCTCGGTGCTGCCCGACTACGACAAGGACCGCGTCTACCTGTCGGACATCAAAAAGATGGTGATGTGGTACAACCTGCTTCAAAAATGCGACATGCTCGACTTTGAGGTGAAGGACAAAAAGAAGGAGGAGGAGGCTTCCGCCGACGCGGAAAAAACATCAGCTGCGTCCACATCGGCCGCACCGTCGGCTGCGGCAAAGTCAACGCCCAAGAAGCCGGGAGTGAAGCCTGTGCCGCACGCATCGAGCAAGGCTGCTGGCTCGGCTGGAAAAGTCAACGCACCGCGCAAGGCGCAGTAGCGCTACGGTTGCCTAATGCTGTTGCCGAAAAAAATTGCCAAACAGAGATGCTGAAAAGATTTTTGCTCTGCGCCATATTTGCAGCAGTGCTGCCTGCTGAGCTGCTTGCGCACAAGCGTGAATCGCTTATCGAAACGCTGTCGTCGCCCGATAAATGGGCCGACAGCGTTTTGGCAACACTCAACACGCGCGAAAAAATTGCCCAGCTGATGATGGTTGCCGCCTACTCCAACAAGGGCAGCGCTCACGTTGACGAGGTGGCCAGCTTGGTGCTCAACCACAAGGTGGGTGGGCTGATTTTTTTTCAGGGCACGGCCTCGCGGCAAGCCGAGCTGACCACCTACTACCAGTCGCTGGCGCAGGTGCCGCTGCTGATAGGCATGGATGCGGAGTGGGGCGTGGGGATGAGGCTCGACAGCGTCGCCTCGCTGCCGTTTCAGCTGGGGATGGGCGCGGCGCGAAACGAAGAGCTGACGTACCGCGCGGGCGTTGAGGTGGCGAAGCAGTTTCAGCTGCTGGGCATGCACGTCAACTTTGCGCCGGTGGCCGACGTGAACAGCAACCCCGAAAATCCTGTCATCAACGTGCGCTCGTTTGGGCAAGACCAGCACGCCGTGGCCGATGGCTGCGTGGCCTACGCAAAGGGTTTGCAGGATAACGGCATCATCGCCTGTGCCAAGCATTTTCCCGGACACGGCAACACCGACAAGGACTCGCACAGCGAAACGCCGCTGCTCAGCATGAGCCGGCAGTCGCTCGAAAAGGTCGACCTCTACCCCTTCAAAAAGCTTATCGAGAGCGACCTTGGCGGCATCATGGTGGGGCATTTGAGCGTACCCAAAATCGATGCCAGCGGCCAGATGGCGAGCCTTTCGCCCAAGCTATCCGGCGAGCTGCTGCGCAAGAAGATGAAGTTTCGTGGCCTCGTGTTCAGCGATGGAATGCAGATGAAAGCCGTGATGCAGCAGAGCGCATCGCCCGCCGAGGCGAACCTGCAGGCGCTGCTTGCGGGCATGGATATGCTGGTGTTTCCGGTGGACGTACCGCCCAGCATCGACGCGATTGAGGCGGCGGTGAACAGCGGAAAATTCTTGCCGGAGCTGCTCGACGAAAAATGTTTGCGCGTGCTCAAAGCTAAGCGCTGGGCGGGCTTGAGCGATACCGCACGGCAGCGCATCAGCTCGGCAAACATCACCAAACGGCTCAGCTCGCCCGACTTTATTCAGCTCCGCAACCAGCTCATCGAGGACGGCATCACGCTCGTCGGCAACCGCCACGGCACGCTGCCCATTGGCGCCACCGACACGCTGCGCATCGCCTACGTGGAGCTGAGCAAGGGCAACCGCAGCAACACCTTCTACCGCACCGCTTCGAATTACGCTCAGCTGCGCATGTTTCGCGTTGACCAAGCGCGGCCTTCGACCTACGACTCGCTGGAGTACAAGCTCGCTCCCTACAACCTTGTCATCGTGGGCTACATGGACATCAGCCAGCGCATGCCGCAGCGCAACTTTGGCCTCGACTCGATATTTTGTCGCAAGCTCGTGCAGCTAGCGCAGAGCAAGCGCACGGTGCTGGCGCTATTTGCCAACCCCTACGTGATGCCAAAAATTGGCGACCACGCTGCGTTTGAGAGCGTGCTGCTGGCCTACGGCAACAGCGAGGACTACCAGCGTGCAGCGGCGCAGGCCATCTTTGGCGCCACGCCCATCGTGGGTCGCAGCCCCGTGTCGGTGGGCGGTTTCGTCAAGCTGGGCGAGGGCTTGGAGTGCAAGCAGCAGCTGCGCCTGCGCTACGGCCTGCCCGAAGACCTCCACATCCGCCGCGAGCGTCTTGCAGCCATCGACAGCATGGTGAAGCAGGCCATCGACGTGCACGCATTCCCCGGCTGCCAGGTGCTTGCAGCCAGCCACGGCACGGTGTTTTACAACAAAACTTTTGGCTACCACACCTACGAAAACAAGCGCCGCGTGCGCCTCACGGACATTTACGACGTGGCCTCGCTAACCAAGGTGTCGGCTACGCTGCCGCTCATCATGGAGCTGGTGGACAAGAAAAAAATTAGGCTCACCGACACGCTCGGCGACTACCTCGCGCTCGACAGCGGCTGCAACAAAAGCGGCCTTCAGCTGCGCGACATTCTCCTGCACCAGTCGGGGCTGAAGGCGTGGATACCGGTGCACGTTGCGTTCATGCACTCCACCTTTCCCGACCAGCCGCTGCTGGCTGCGGAGCAGAGCGAGGTGCATCCATTTAGGGTCTACGCGCGCACCTACCTCAACAAGTACCACGCGCTGGACTCCGCGCTGTTTGCCGATTCGCTCAGCGCCGACTACCCCTACACGGTGGCCGACGGCATCTACGCGCACGCCGACATCCGGCGGCAGGCCTACTGCCTGATGGACGAATCCGAGCTGCTCAACAAGAGCTACCGCTACAGCGACCTCGGCTTCTACTACCTGCAGCGCGTGGCCGAAACCCTTACGTCCACAAGCCTCGACAGCCTTGCCGAGGCGCACTTCTACAGCCCGCTGGGGATGTTCAACACCACGTTTTTGCCCCGCCAAAAATTCTCGCCCGACCGCATTGTGCCGACGGAGTGGGAGCACCCCTTCCGCCACCAGCTTATCCACGGCTACGTGCACGACCATGGCGCTGCCATTGTGGGCGGCGTAGCGGGACACGCAGGCCTCTTCTCCACCGCGGGCGACCTCGCCAAGCTCTTCCAGATGTTCCTGTGGCGCGGCCAATATGGAGGCGTGCAGCTGCTGTCGCCGCAGACGGTGGACGAATTTACGCGCCGCCACAGCGTCGCCAACCGGCGCGGATTGGGCTTCGACAAACCCGAACCGAGCTCGCCAAAGCTCAGCCCCGTGTGCCGCGAAGCATCGCCGCAAAGCTACGGCCACTCTGGGTTTACGGGCACCTTCGTGTGGGTTGACCCGCAGCGCGAGCTGGTGTTTATCTTCCTCTCCAACCGCGTGCATCCCGACTCCAACAACACGCAAATTACCACCACCAGCATTCGTTCCAACATCCTGCGTGAGCTCATTCTTGCGCTGGATGAGGCCAAGCAGTAGCTATGCCCGACGACACCTACCTCAGCATCGCCGCGCCCGCCGAGGGCACGTTTAAGGACAAGGGCAGCCGCTTTTTGGCCTACGCCTATCCTGTGCAGAGCGAGCAGGAGGACGTGAAATTGCTGCTGCAAAATCTCCGGCGCGAACATCACGCCGCGCGG
>JAITOI010000148.1 GCA_031289995.1 Prevotellaceae bacterium
TCTTCGGGCTTCACAAAAAATCCGATGGAGAGCAGCTTGACGCCGAACTTCTCCACCGGAATCATTTGCTCCTGCGCGTTGGCAAGCGGCTTGGCGTCCTCCACGCCGAACATCTTGGGGATGGACGGGCCGTAAATATCGCCGTCGAGCAGGCCTACCTTGTAGCCCTGTTGCGCCAGCGTTACGGCGAGGTTGGCGGTTACGGTGGACTTGCCCACGCCGCCCTTGCCCGACATTACCGCCACCACGTGCCGCACGCCTGCGGGCTTTTGCGGGCTTTGCGCGACAGGTTTTTTGGCGGGCGTAGCAGCTTTTTTCGGCTCCACAATGGGCACCGAAACGGCTACTTCGCGCTGCGGAAAATGCTGCCGCAGCAGCTGCTCGCACTGCTGCCGAATGGCGCCAGCAAAGGGGTCGCGAGGCCGCGCAAAGCGAAGCGTCACGGCCACTCGCGCCTCGCTCGCCTCCTCCAGCTGCACCATGCCCAGCTCTACAATGTTGGCTTCGCTCTCGGGGTGCACCACCTGCGAAAGCACGGATAGAATTTGCTCTGTCATCATTTTTTACTACTTTTATCGGCTAAAATTTTGGCGCAAAATTACATAATAGTTTCCAACAAACAGCAACCAATGAGAGGAAAAAAACATAAGGCCGACGTGCTGCAGCAGCTGCAGCGATACCTCAGCGAGGCCAACAAAACCTTCAGCTTTACGCAGCTCAGCAAGAGCCTGCGCATAAGCCGCGACGACAACGAAAAAGCCCGCGTGATGGCCGCTCTCGACGCGCTGGTGCACGAGGGAAAGCTCGTGATGACGGTCGATGGCAAGTACAAGCCAAGGATGAAAGGAGTGGAGCTCGTGGGCACGCTCGACATGACCGGAAACGGCTACGCCTTCGTGGAATGCGAGCAGAGCGAGGTGGACATTTTTGTGCCGCAGCACGCCCTCAACCACGCGCTGCACGGCGACACGGTGAAGGTGTTTGTGCACCAAACCACGCGCCGTCCCGAGGGCGAGGTGGTCGAAATTGTGAAGCGGCTGCGCACCGATTTTGTGGGCGTCATCAGGCGCAACAAGCACAGCGCCGTCCTCACGCCCGACGGACGGCACATGAACACCGACATCGCTGTACCCCTCGCCAACATTGGCGCCGCACGCGACGGGCAGAAGGTGCTGGTGCGCATCGTGGACTGGCCCGCGCAGGCCAAGTTGCCCACCGGATTGGTGGTGGACGTGCTGGGCGATGTGGGCAACAACAACACCGAAATGCACGCCATTCTTGCCGAGTACGGCTTGCCCTACAAGTTCGACCCCGCCGTGGAGCGCGCTGCCGATAAGGTGAGCGACGACATCAGCGCCGAGCTCCCGCGCCGCCGCGACTTCCGCAGCACGCTCACCCTCACCATCGACCCGCAGGACGCCAAGGATTTTGACGACGCGCTTTCGCTACGCGCCCTCGACAACGGGCGCTACGAGCTGGGCGTGCACATTGCCGACGTTACGCACTACGTCAAGCCCAGCTCGGCCATCGACAAGGAGGCCGTGAGCCGCGCCACCTCGGTCTACCTCGTCGACCGCACGGTGCCAATGCTGCCCGAGCGCCTGAGCAACGGCCTGTGCTCGCTGCGGCCGCACGAGGAGAAGCTCTGCTTCTCGGCCGTATTCGAGCTCGACGACAGCGCCAACGTGCTTGCGCAGTGGTTCGGCAAGACCGTCATCTGCTCCGACCACCGCTTCAACTACGAGGAGGTGCAATCCATCATCGACAGCGGCGACGGGCAGCACAGCGACGCCATTATCACCCTGCATCGGCTGGCGCAAAAGCTGCGCGAGGCGAGATTTCTCAACGGCTCCGTGGGTTTTGAGCGGGCCGAAGCCCGGTTCGACATCGACAAAAACGGTAAGCCCATTGGCGTGTACTTCCGCGAGGATACACCCTCGCACCAGCTCGTGGAGGAGTTCATGCTGCTCGCAAATCGCAGCGTTGCCGAGCTGGTGGGCAAGCCAAAAAGTCGCGGGGCGAAGCCGAAAACTTTTGTCTACCGCGTCCACGAGCAGCCCAACGAGCAGAAGCTTTTCAGCCTCGAGCACGTGGCCGAACAGCTGGGCTACAAGGTGGCTTTTGCCAAGGCCAAGCGCATCTCTACCGAGCTCAACAGCCTGCTCGAAAAGGTGCGCGGAGGCAAGGCCCAAAACCTCCTCGAAACCCTTGCCCTGCGCTGCATGGCGAAGGCGCGGTACACCACCAAAAACATGGGGCACTACGGCCTCGCCTTCGACTTCTACACGCACTTCACCTCACCCATTCGCCGCTACCCCGACATGATGGTGCACCGCCTCCTGGAGCGCTACCTCGCCAACGGAAAATCGGCCAACGCCGACGACTACGAAGCCCTCTGCAAGCACTCCAGCCAGATGGAAGAATTGGCCGCAAGCGCCGAGCGCGCGTCCATAAAATTCAAGATGGCCGAGTACATGCAGGACAAGGTGGGGTGGGAGTTTGACGGCACCATTTCGGGCGTTACTGACCGCGGAATTTACGTCGAAATCAACGAAAATAAAATCGAAGGCATGGTGATGCTGCGCTCCATCAAGTCCGAATTTTTCTACTTCGACGAGGACAACTACCGCATCGTGGGACGCTCCACAGGCCGCACCTACACGCTTGGCGACAGCGTCCGCGTCCGCGTCGACCGCGTCAACATGGAGAAAAAGCAGCTCGACTACGTCCTCGTGGAGGACAACGCTGGCGCGGCTTTGCGCGAAAAGAAACGGGGCAAAAAGTAGCACACCATGACCATCCAACGTATTCGAGAAATTGCGCGTATGCTGGGCTTCGACGCCTGCGGATTTGTCCGCCTGAAGCCCGTGGAGAGCGAGGTGCAGAGCCGCTTCTGCAGCTGGCTGCTGGGCGGAAACCACGCCGGCATGAGCTACCTGGAGAGGCACCTTGACATGCGCGCCGACCCGCGCGTGATGGTCAAAGATGCCCGCACCGCTATCGTGCTGCTCTACTCCTACAAGCCCTCGCGCCAGCAGCCGAGCCTGCTCCCGCAGGTTTCGGCCTACGCCTACGGCCTCGACTACCACGCCGTTTTGAAGCAGCTGCTGGGCGAATTGCGCGACAATTTGCAGCGCGAAAATCCGGGGCTTAGCTGCCGCGCATGCGTCGACACCGCCCCGCTGCACGAGCGCTACTTCGCTGTGCAGGCGGGCTTGGGATGGATTGGAAAAAACGGTATGCTCATCAACCGCGAGCTGGGCACGCAGACCTTCATCGCCACGCTGATGCTGAGCGTGGACGTGCGAGGCGACGTGCTGCCACCCGCGCCCAACCTATGCGGCAGCTGCCGACGCTGCCTCGATGCCTGCCCCAGCCAGGCCTTGCTGGGCAACGGCTTGCTCGATTCGCGCCGCTGCCTTTCGTACCGCACCGTCGAGGCGCACCGCGCCGCCAACCCGCGCATAGCCCCCGTGAACGCTGCGCTGGGCTACGTTTTCGGCTGCGACGTTTGCCAAAATGTTTGCCCCCACAGCGCCTCCGCCAAAACCTGCAACCACCCCGAAATGCAGCTGCTGCCGCCCCTCGCCACGCTCACCGCCGAGGGCTGGCAGGCCATGACTGACGCGGAGTTTGAGCGGCTGTTTGCCTGCTCGGCAATCCAGCGGGCGGGGCTGGAGGGGATGAAGAAAAATGTGGGCGACGCAATGCGATAATGATTGTCCGAACGAAGTAATTGTCGGGACATGTAGGGGCGCACCTATGTGTGCGCCCTCTCTATGTGGTCGCTACCTAACGGCGTGCCAACATATGTAATGGGCGCACAAATAGGTGCGCCCCTACGTGTCTCGACGGTTATTCGTTTGCAATGACGAAATACTTTCGGTAGCCGGAAGTCCGTAGGACTTAAACGTGGATAACCCCGTGCAAGCGAAGCGCAGCACGGGGTAGCGACACCTCCCACATACATAGAACTCCGTAGGAGTTCAACATTGGAATCAACACTTGGCTATGTGTTGTAGAACTCCTTCGGAGTTCAATACCGTAAGCTTGCATGTACCCCGAACTGCGCTTCGCTTGTTCGGGGTTATCCATGTTGAAGTCCTTACGGACTTTCCTGTTTCGGAAGAAAGATGTGGCGCGTCGCGTCTCTACGGCAGCGTTGTCCCGCTCGTCGTCATTGCGGGTTTGACCCGCAATCTCCCCGCTGACCCGGCTAAATCTTTTTTTTGAGGTGCTATCCATGACGGCGATATGGATAACATGTCCAAGCGTCCTGCCGTGCGCACGGGTGTAAGTTGTGCCCCGAATGAGGCCTCTGCTCCGTGCGCAAGACGCGCACATGTCTACATTTCTACTATACTGCCATCCCTACGGGATTTCCCCGTTGAAACAAGATTCTACCTTGCTTCGGCTATCCCCGCAGGTTCTTTCTACCAGCGAAAAAAAGAAGAATAATGTGGAAATCCCGTAGGGATGGCAGTATGGTAGAAATGGCAACCTGTCGCAGTCTTGCGCACGGAGCAGAGGCCTCATTCGGGGCACAGGCAACACCCGTGCGCACGGCAGGACGATTGGAATAGCACCTCAAAAAAAGATTTAGCCGCTGACCCGCAATTCCTCCACAGGTCATCATTGCGACGGATGCGGAGTAGGTTAGCATGGAGATTGCGGGTCAAGCCCGCAATGACGGTGAGCGGGAGACAGCAATACCATTTGCGAAGTCCCGAAGGGACGTAATTTTCATAACCGCAGGCAAGCGGTAGCGCAGCCTGCGGATGGCAACCCATGCGCGGTCTTGCGCACGGAGCACAGGCCTTATTCGGGGCACAGCCTACACCCGTGCGCCATGCAGAAC
>JAITOI010000012.1 GCA_031289995.1 Prevotellaceae bacterium
ATCGACCGCAAGATGGACTTGGAGGACATTGCCTCCGCCATCCGCCTCAAGTTCGACGAGCTGCTCACCGAAATTGAAACCATCATCAGCGCCGGCACGCGGCTCGACCTGAGCTACTACATTCAGCAAAACGTGGACGACGACAAGTGCGAGCAGCTCGAGGAATATTTCAGCACCGAAGCCAAGAGCGACTCGGTGAAGGATGCCCTTGCCGACCTCGTGGACGAGGACGTTACCGAGACCGAAATACGGCTGGTGCGCATCAAATTTTTGTCCGAAAACGGCAACTGATTTTCCCGTCATGCGGGGCAAAATCGAAGCAACGAAGCGGCGCACTTATGCACGTCGCTTCGTTGCTTTGATGGGTGGCTACGCTTGGGCGCAGCGCGGATTAGTACTCCTCCTCGTTGAAGAAAAAATCATCCTTGCTCGGGTAGTCCGGCCAGATGTCCTCGATGGTTTCGTAGATATCGCCCTCGTCTTCAATTTCCTGCAAATTCTCCACCACCTCCATCGGTGCGCCCGAGCGGTGCGCGTAGTCCAGCAGCTCCTCTTTGGTGGCGGGCCAGGGTGCGTCTTCCAAGTTTAACGCTAGCTCTAATGTCCAATACATATCGTTGATTTTTTGGGTTGTAGTTTGTAGTTCCTGCGGCAGTAGCCTTCAAAAAAAGTGTGCAAAGGTAGAAAAATAATTGATGCTGCAACACAAAATCTCTGCGCAGCTAAAACTTTTTTTGCGCTGCTCTACAAAAGGCGCGGCGGGAGCTTGCCCGTGCGCAGGGGCAGGACGCTAACCTGAAACCTTAGCATCTGAAATTTTTTCTACCTTTGCGCCCCAAAAATTTGAGCGTAAACAATGAATTTTCAGAAAATTTTCAACCGGGAGGTGTTTCATCCCGAGCTGCTATCGACCGTCAAAAGCTACAGCCGGCGCCAGCTGCTGCAGGATGTGATTGCGGGCGTCATCGTGGGCATTGTGGCGCTGCCGCTCGCCATTGCCTTTGGCATCGCCAGCGGCGTAACGCCCGAAAAGGGCTTGGTGACGGCCATCATCGCGGGCTTCATCATTTCGCTGCTGGGCGGAAGCCGCGTGCAGATTGGCGGGCCAACGGGCGCGTTCATCATCATCGTGGCGGGCGTGGTGGGCACCTACGGCGTGCAGGGCTTGATGGTGGCTACGCTCATCGCGGGCGCAATGCTGGTGGTGATGGGATTGCTCAAGCTGGGCGACGTGATTAAGTTCATCCCGTATCCCGTGGTGGTGGGCTTCACGAGCGGCATTGCGCTCACCATTTTCTCCACGCAAATCAAAGATTTTTTTGGGCTGACCATGTCCGAAAATCCCGCAGAGTTTCACGAAAAATGGCTGGCCTACTTCCAGCACTTTGCTACGCTCAACCCTTACGCCACGGGCATTGCCGTGTTCACCGTGGTGGTGGCGTTTGCCTGGGCAAAGGTCAACAAGCTCATCCCGGGCACGCTCATCGCCATCATCGCGACCACCGTTGCCGTTGCGGTGTTCGGCCTTCCGGTGGAAACCATCGGCAGCCGCTTTGGTGAAATTTCGGCCAACGTGCCGGCGCCCGAAGTGCCGAGCATCGACTTTGCCACCTTCCGCAAGCTGCTGCCGGTGGCCTTCACCATTGCCATGCTGGGCGCCATCGAGTCGCTGCTTTCGGCGATGGTGGCCGACGGCGCCATCGGCTCCCGCCACCGCTCCAACACCGAGCTCATTGCGCAAGGCGTGGCCAACATGGTGGTGCCGCTGTTTGGCGGTATTCCTGCCACCGGCGCCATTGCGCGCACCATGACCAACATCAAGAACGGCGGCCGCACGCCCGTTGCAGGCCTCGTGCACGCGGTGGTGCTGCTGCTCATCCTGCTGCTTTTTGCGCGCTGGGCGAAGCTCATTCCGATGTCGTGCTTGGCCGGAATTTTGGTGGTGGTGTCGTACAACATGAGTGAGTGGCGCTCGTTTGCGGGGATGTTTCGCAACTGCTAGTCGGAGGTGGCGGTGCTGCTCTCCACGTTTTTGCTCACCGTGATTTTCGACCTCACCATCGCCATCGAGGTGGGCATTGTGCTGGCGCTATTCCTGTTTGTGCGCCGCCTGTCGAAGACCAGCGAGGTGCACGTCATCCGCGAAAAAATTCGCAGCGGCGAGGGCGAGGACGAGGTGCTCACCGAGGAGGCGCTCGACATACCCAAAGGTGTGGACGTGTTCGAGGTCGATGGGCCGTTCTTTTTCGGCGTGGCCAACAAGTTCGAGGAGGCGCAAAAGCAGGTGGTGCGGCCGCCCAAGGTGCGCATCATCCGGATGCGCAAGGTGCCGTTCATGGACAGCACCGGACTGCGCAACCTGCGCAGCTTTTACCGCAAGTGCGAGGGCAACAACATCCACATCCTGCTGTCGGGCGTCAACCCCTCGGTCGAGGAATCGCTCCGCCACGACGGCCTCTACGACGTGATTGGTGCCGACAACATTTTTGACCACATCAGCAAGGCGATGAAGAGGGCGGGGGAGCTGGTTGATTTGAAATTTAAGATTTGAGATTTGAAGATTTGAAAAATCAGAAAAAACGCTACCTTTGCGGAAATATTTTAATGGCTGTACTATGGAACAAATGAATGTCTGCGACATCAAAAAGCTATACCCCAACGAGTGGATTTTGCTGGGCAATCCGGATATTGATGTCTTCAACCAAAGAATTTTGTCGGGCCGGTTGCTGTATCACAGCCCCGACAAAAAAGAAGTTTGCTACCTCGGCAAACCATTGATGGAAGGCTACGAGGAAACGGCGCTGTTTTACACCAAAACATTTGAGCGCAGGCGTAGGACTATTGGACTTTTAGCACGAGTGAAAAATGAAGTACCACTTTGACAGAGACCCTGAAAGCGGTGCCATTATTATCTTCCTAAAAGTTGACAATAAGTACAACTACATGATGCTTTTGGATACAGGTGCCACCCACACTACCATTGACAGCAGTGCTCTCTATTTGGACGAATACAATTTAGAGCGCAGTTTGGGTACCGCCGAAACGGAAACCTCCAATGGCATAATCAAAGTGGACATTTTTGAGCTCAACAAAATAGCTTCGTTGGGGGTAGTGCGAGAGCCTTTCCAAATCCAGGTTTACGACTTCCTCTCGCAAGGTATTTTTTCAAATTATGATGGCGTTTTGGGGCTGGATTTTTTTGAAAACACCGAGTTTCACATCAACATGAAGCAATGTACTATTGAGGTGGACGACCTTGCAGTGCTTAGTATTTAGTAACCCAATTTTATTGGCTAAATCTTTTTTTGAGGTGTTATTTCAATTGATGCGCGATATGCGAT
>JAITOI010000021.1 GCA_031289995.1 Prevotellaceae bacterium
GCGTGGTCTATCGACTTCTTGCAGCAGGCGGAAGCGGAGCTTACGCCCGGCGAAAAAAAGGAGCAGCGCAAGTTCGCGTCCTTAGTTCAAACGCCCGACTACAAAACGTTTTTGACGAAGATGCTCGACGAGTCGTCGCAAATTCGCGACAGCGTGAGGCTCAACAAGCGGGTGCGAAAAATCATCAGCCAGTACGGCATTCCCGACTTTTTCGGCGCATGGGACCAGCTGCTCATGCGGCTCTACATGTGCGGCGGATTCCTGTTTCCGCGCATCGCCATGCCCATCTTCAAGGCCAAGCTGCGCAAGGAAACCAACAAGATTATCATCGCCGAAGAGCGGCCTAAGCTCACGCGACATCTCGAGCATCGCTGGCAGAGCAGCATCGGGCAAAACGTGAACCTGCTGGGCGAGGTCGTGCTGGGCGATGCCGAAGCCGAACACCGCTACCACCACTACCTCGAGGCGCTCGAAATGCCCGACATCAACTACATTTCCATCAAGCTATCGGGCATCTACGCGCAGCTGAAATCGCTGAGCTACGAGCAGAACAAGAGCGAGCTCTGCGACATGGTGGCCGCCGTTTACCGCAAGGCGATGAGCTGCCCCTACACCGCTCACGATGGCAGCCAGCAGGCCAAGTTTGTGAACCTCGACATGGAGGAGTACAAGGACACGGAGCTGACCTACGATGTGTTTATCGAGGTGCTGTCGCGACCCGAATTTGCGCACTACACCGCAGGCATTGTGGTGCAGGCCTACCTGCCCGATGCGGAGGCCAGCTACAGGCGGCTGCTCGCCTTCGCAAAGCAGCGCCTGGCAAGGGCTGAGGCACCCATCAAGGTGCGGCTGGTGAAGGGCTGCAACCTGCAAATGGAGAGCATTATTTCGTCGATGCGCGGCTGGGAAAATCCGGTACACCGCACCAAGGTTGAGGTTGACGCCAGCTACCTGCACGTGCTCGACCTCGCGCTGCAGCCCGAAAACGTGAAGGCCATTGCGCTTGGCGTGGCCTCGCACAACTTCTTCACCATTGCCTACGCTCACCTGCTGGCCGAAAAAAACGGCGTGATGCCCTACGTTACCTTCGAGATGCTCGAGGGCATGGCCAACAACCTGCCGCGCGTGATGCGCAAGCTGCAAAAAAATATCATCCTCTACACGCCGGTGGTGCGGGCGCGCAACTTCCTCAACGCCGTGTCGTACCTCGTGCGCCGCTTGGACGAGAACACCGGCAGCGAAAATTTTCTGAGCTACTCGTTCAACCTGCAGCTCGATAGCGCGCAGTGGAATTTCCTGCGCCGGCAGTTCGAGGAAGCCTACGCCATGAAGGACGCAGTGCGCACAGAGCCGTACCGGAAGCAGAACCGCAACAACCCTCAGCCTCCCCAAACAGGAGCTTTCGCCAACGAACCCGACACCGACCTCGACCTTGCGCCAAACCGAATGTGGGCGCTGGCGATGCTCAAAAAGTGGGGCACGGAGGTGAACGAAAAAAGCTTTGTGGTGCCGGTGCAGGTGGGCGAAAAAACGCTGCACAGCGACAGCCCGAAAATCTACTACGACCGCAGCCGTGGCAATGCTGTTGCCGTTTGTAGCGCATCGCTGGCCTCGCCCGAGCAGGTGAAGGAGGCGATTGCCGTGGCCGAAAAAGATGCCTCAAAGTGGCGCACAACACCGCTCGAAAAGCGTAGCGAAATTTTGCACCGCGTGGCCGAAAACCTTGCTGCCAAGCGGGGCGATTTGATTGGCTGCATGTCGGCCGTTACCGGAAAAACTTTTACCGAAGGCGATGTGGAGGTGTCGGAGGCCATTGATTTTTGTCGCTTCTACCCTCTGTCGATGCGGGCTTTCGAGGATTTGAAAACGGTTTCGTACTCGCCCAAAGGAATTATTTTGGTGATACCGCCGTGGAACTTTCCGCTCGCCATCCCTGTTGGCGGCTGCGCTGCGGCGCTTGCGGGCGGCAACACCGTTATCCTCAAACCGGCCACCGTGGCGCTGCCCGTGGCATGGGAATTTGCGCAGTGCTTTTGGGATGCAGGGCTGCCCAAAGATGCGCTGCAGGTGGTTTGCCCCGCCGACCGCAATTCGCTCAGCGAGCTGGCGGCGCATCCGTCCATCCGGCACATCATCCTCACAGGCGGCACCGACACTGCGTTTCGGCTGCTGGCCAACAGCCCGCGCACGCCTCTTGCTGCCGAAACGGGTGGCAAAAACGCCATCATCATTACCGCCAACGCCGACCAAGACCACGCCATTCTCAACGTCATATCTTCGGCGTTCAGCAACGCGGGGCAGAAGTGTTCGGCCTGCTCGCTGCTGCTGGTCGACACAAAAACTTTTCACGACCCCGCCTTCAAAGCCAAGCTGCGCGACGCCGTAACGAGCCTGCGCACCGGCAGCGTGTGGGACACGATGACCTACGTTGGCCCCATGATCGACAACCGCAACGACAAGCTGCAGCACGCCATCGACCACCTCGAAGCAGGCGAGGAGTGGCTTGTTGCGCCTGAGTTTGTGGACGCGCAAAAGTTCATCCTCAAGCCCTGCGTGAAGTGGAACGTGAAGCCCGGCAGCTACACCTTCTCCAACGAGCTGTTTGCGCCGCTGCTCTCCGTTGTGTGCATCGACAATTTCGAGCAGGGCATTGCGTTTGCCAACTCTTCGGAGTATGGCCTCACCGCCGGTTTGCAGTCGCTCAACGAGGAGGAGCAGCGCGTGTGGAAAGAAAAAATCGAGGCTGGCAACCTCTACATCAACCGCGGCATCACAGGCGCCATTGTACGCCGGCAGCCGTTTGGAGGCATGAAGCGCTCGGCTTTTGGTGGAGGCATCAAAGCCGGAGGGCCCAACTACGTGTCGTGCTTTGTGGAGTTTGTCGAAAAAGCTGTTGCGCCCGCAAAGCGCATGGAGCTTGGCGAAGCCTCGTATTTCGAGGCGTGGAAAAGCGAGTTTTCGCAAGCTGTTGACGTGAGCCACATCTACGGCGAGGAAAATATTTTCCGCTACCTGCCGCTCAAAAACATCGCGCTACGCGTGAGCGACGATGCCGCTTTCGACGACGTTTATCTCATCCTCACCGCAGCCGCAATTGCCCGCACGCCAGCAACCATCAGCCTTGCAGCCGACAATCCCTTGCGCAAAAAGCTGGAGGAAAAATTCGCCGGCAAGGTAAAAATACTTGCGCAGAGCGAAGCTGATTTCATGGCAAGCATGGGCAGCTACGAGCGCATTCGCCTGTGCAGCCCCTCGTCCAACGACGAGCTTTACAAGGCTGCCGCCAAGCTCGGCCTCCACATTGCCGACCACAAGCCGCTTGTCGAAGGTCGCCTCGAGCTGCTGCACTACCTCAAAGAGCAAAGCATTGCCTACGAATATCACCGATACGGGAGTATTTTTGACCC
>JAITOI010000044.1 GCA_031289995.1 Prevotellaceae bacterium
TGCGCACGGAGCACAGGCCTCATTCGGGGTATGGCCTGCACCCGTGCGCACGGCAGGACGCTACCAATTTTTGATGCGGTTGCCCTGCCTGCCTGCAAATTCAAAAAAAAAGCCTACCATTGCCGCTTCAAAAAAAAATAGTTATGGCACAGCAAAAAAAATTCTTAACGTGTGATGGCAATCAGGCGGCGGCACACATCGCTTACATGTTCAGCGAAACCGCTTCGATTTACCCCATCACACCGTCGTCCACGATGGCCGAATACGTGGACGAGTGGGCAGCCGCAGGGCGCAAAAACATTTTCGGCGAAACGGTTCGCGTGGACGAAATGCAGTCGGAGGCTGGCGCCGCGGGCGCCATGCACGGTGCGCTGCAGGCGGGCACGCTGTCCACCACCTTCACCGCCTCGCAGGGCTTACTGCTGATGATTCCCAACATGTACAAGGTGGCGGGCGAGCTGCTGCCGGGCGTGTACCACGTGTCGGCGCGAGCGCTGGCCTCGCACGCGCTATCCATTTTTGGCGACCATCAGGACGTGATGGCGGTGCGCCAAACGGGTTGCGCCATGTTTGCCACCGGCTCCGTGCAGGAGGTGATGGACCTGGCTGCCGTTGCGCACCTCGCGGCCATCAAGTCGCGCGTACCTTTCGTGCACATCTTCGACGGCTTCCGCACCTCGCACGAAATCCAAAAAATTGAGGCCTTGGAGAACAACGACCTCGCGCCGCTGCTCGACCGCGAGGCGCTTGCCGCCTTCCGCCAGCGCGCGCTGAACCCCGAAAATCCGGTGGCTCGCGGCATGGCGCAAAACCCCGACATCTACTTCCAAGCCCGCGAGGCGTCGAACGTTTACTACAACAAAGTG
The DNA here is from genome assembly GCA_031289995.1 of Prevotellaceae bacterium. The sequence goes on from JAITOI010000044.1 coordinate 867, forward strand.
GTGGACGTGGTGGACGAGTACGTGAAAAAATTGTCCGCGCTCACGGGGCGCAGCTACAAGCTCTTCGACTACTATGGCGCACCCGACGCAGAGCGCGTCATCATTGCGATGGGATCGGTTACGGAGGCCATCCGCGAAACGGTTGACTACCTCGCCGCGAAGGGCGAAAAAGTCGGCCTCGTGGCGGTGCACTTGTTCCGCCCGTTCTCGGTGAAGCACTTGAGCGAAGCCATCCCCGCTACCGCAAAGCGCATCGCCGTTCTGGACCGCACCAAAGAGCCGGGCGCCAGCGGCGAGCCGCTCTACATGGACGTGGTGGAAGCTTTTGCGCAGCGCAAAGACATCCCCTGCGATGGCAAGCCGCAGATTGTGGGCGGTCGCTACGGCCTGTCGTCGAAGGATACCACGCCAGCGCAAATCCTGTCGGTGTACGAAAACCTGTCGCTGCCGATGCCCAAAAACGGCTTCACCATTGGCATCGTGGACGACGTAACGTTCACCTCCCTGCCTCCAAAAGAGGAGCTGGCTTTCGAGGGTGGCCCTTACGAAGCCAAGTTCTACGGACTGGGAGCCGACGGCACGGTGGGCGCCAACAAGAACTCCATCAAAATTATTGGCGACAACACCAACAAGTACTGCCAAGCCTACTTCGCCTACGACTCCAAGAAATCCGGCGGCTTCACCGCATCGCACCTGCGCTTTGGCGACAAGCCCATCCGCTCCACCTACCTCGTGAACACGCCCGACTTCGTGGCCTGCCACGTGCAAGCCTACCTGCGGCTCTACGACGTTACGAAGGGCTTGAAAAAGAACGGCACTTTCCTGCTCAACACCGTGTGGAACGAGGAGCAGGTGAAGGAAAATTTGCCCGACAACGTGAAGCAGTATTTGGCCAAAAACAGCATCAACTTTTACACCATCAACGCCACCGGAATCGCCGAGGAGATTGGGCTGGGCAACCGCACCAACACGATTTTGCAGTCGGCATTTTTCAAAATCACGGGCGTCATTCCCTACGATTTGGCGGTGTCGCAGATGAAAAAATTCATCGTCAAATCCTACGGAAAAAAAGGTGAGGACGTGGTGAACAAAAACAACGCAGCCGTTGACCGCGGCGGCGATGTGGTCAAAGTCGGCGTACCCGCAGACTGGGCTACGCTTGTGCCTGCCGAAGAAAAGGCGAGCGCCAACGTGCCCGAATTTGTTGCCAAAGTTGTTCACCCCGTGAACGCGCAGAAGGGCGACGACCTGCCGGTTTCCGCATTCAGCGGTCGCGAAGATGGCACCTGGGACCAAGGCACAGCGGCGTTCGAGAAGCGCGGCGTGGCCTCGCACGTGCCCGTGTGGACGGCCGAAAATTGCATCCAGTGCAACCAGTGCGCCTACGTTTGCCCTCACGCCGCCATTCGTCCATTCCTGCTCAACGCCGACGAAAAAGCGAAGGCGCCCGCGTCGTACAACACGCTGAACGCAATCCCCGCAAAGCAATTCGAGGGCCTGCAATTCCGCATTCAGGTGAACGTGCTCGACTGCCTTGGCTGCGACAACTGCGTAGACATTTGCCCGGGCAACAAGAGCGGCAAGGCGCTTGCGATGAAGCCCATCGCCGAACAGCTTGCAGAGCAAGATGGCTGGGACTTTTCGGTGAGCGAGGTGAAGAGCAAGCAGAGCTTGGTGGACGTGTCGCAGAACGTCAAAAATTCGCAGCTGGCAACGCCGCTGTTCGAGTTCTCCGGCGCCTGCTCGGGCTGCGGCGAAACGCCCTACGTGAAGCTCATCTCGCAGCTCTACGGCGACCACCAAATGGTGGCCAACGCCACAGGATGCACCTCCATCTACTCCGGCTCCGCGCCCTCCACGCCCTACACGAAAAACGAGTACGGACGCGGCCCCGCGTGGGCTAACTCGCTCTTCGAGGACAACGCCGAATACGGCCTCGGGATGAACATCGCCTCCGAAACCATGCGCAACCGCGTGGAGCGGCTGATGAAAGAAATCATGGCCGAAAACCCCGGCTGCCCTTCAGCCGCCAGCTTTGAGGAGTGGATTGCCAACCGCAACGACTACGCCAAAACGCGCGAGCTGGCCGACAAAATGGTGCCGATGCTCCAGCAATTTGTCAGCGCAAACCCAGAGAAATCAAGGCTTGCCAAGGAGCTGCTCGCGCTGAGCCACTACTTCGTCAAGCGCTCGCAGTGGATTATCGGCGGCGACGGATGGGCCTACGACATCGGCTTTGGCGGCTTAGACCACGTACTCGCATCGGGGCAAAACGTGAACGTGCTGGTGGTCGATACGGAGGTGTACTCCAACACCGGCGGGCAGTCGTCGAAGGCAACACCCGCGGGCGCTGTGGCAAAATTTGCCGCAGCCGGCAAGCGCATTCGCAAAAAAGATTTGGGCATGATTGCCACCACCTACGGCTACGTTTACGTGGCGCAAATCGCCATGGGAGCAAGCCAACCGCAGACGCTACGCGCCATCCGCGAGGCGGAAGCCTACAACGGCCCATCGCTCATCATCGCCTACTCGCCCTGCATCAGCCACGGATTGAAGGTCGGAATGGGGCGCACGCAGGCCGAGCAAAAGAGCGCGGTGGAGTGCGGCTACTGGCACCTGTGGCGCTACGACCCGCGCCTCGAAGACGAGGGCAAAAACCCCTTCCTGCTCGACTCCAAGGAGCCTGATTGGACAAAATTCCAAGCCTTCCTGAAGGGCGAAGCGCGCTTTTCTTCGCTCGCCATACAGTACCCCGACGTGGCGCAAGAGCTCTTTGCCGCCACCGAAAAAAACGCCAAATGGCGGTACGACGGGTACAAGAGGTTGGCCGAAAGAACGGCTTAGAAACGCTCGATTTTTGATTTGGAGAAAGGTGCTGCCAAAGGGATTTGGTGGCGCCTT
>JAITOI010000058.1 GCA_031289995.1 Prevotellaceae bacterium
ACTTTTTTTGAGGGCTATAGCCGAGTCGCCGGTGCCGGTGGCCACGTCGAGCACGCTCTGCGGATGCTGCTGCCTCGCCGCACGCACCATTTGTCGCCGCCAGCGGATGTCCACACCCAACGACAGCACACGGTTCAGCAAATCATAGCGGCCAGAAATGCTGTCGAACATTTCGGCCACCTGTTCTTTTTTTGTTTTGCTGCTGTGGCTAATGGGATTCACAGCGCGTAGTGGCTACTGTTTGGGTTTTACCTTAATCAGCTCCAGCTCGAAGATGAGGGTTGCGTTGGGGCCAATGGGGCCGCCGCCGTACTCGCCGTATGCCAGGTCTGAGGGTATCCAGAAGATAGCTTTCGAGCCTTCGTTGAGCAGCTGCAGACCTTCCGTCCAGCCTTTAATCACGCCGCTTACGGGGAAGGTGATAGGCTCGCCGCGCTGGTAGGACGAATCAAATTCCTTGCCGTTGAGTAGCGTGCCTTTGTAGTGCACCTCAACCGTGTCCTCGGCTGTAGGCTTGAGGCCGCTGCCCTCGGTGAGCACCTTGTACTGCAGGCCGCTCTCGGTGGTTATCACATCCTTTTCGGTTTTGTTTTTCGCCAAAAATGCAGCGCCTTCCTCCTTGGGAATTTTCGTCAGGTAGGCCTGAATGATGGCGATGCTTTGCTCGTTGGAGAGCACCTTCAAGGTGCTGTCGGAGCTTGCCTTAATAGCGTCGCTAATGCCCTTGGCGAGAAGCGAGGGGTCAACACCCTGAACGTTCATTTGACCGAGGCTGTAGCCAATGTTGATGCCAAAGGCGTAGCTCACCGAGTCAACGGCGCTGCTCTTGGCGGTCAAAGCCGCCGTGCAGCACGGTGCGAGGAACAGGCCGGCAGCCGTAGCTGCAAGCAGGGAAGTTTTAATCAATTTCATTTTCTTTTTCTTGTTTTTTTGTTTTGTTTTTGGAGTTATGAAAAATTTTATTATTACTCTCAAATCTAATAAAAAACGGGCATCGCAGAGCGTTACAGCGTGGCTACAAAAACACGCCCGCGTGCTTTTCGGCATCCGACTTCGTCACCCTGTTTTCCGCAGGCTTGTGGGTGGTGAGCCGCAGCAGCAGGTAGCCCAGCGTGCCTGCCACGATGGAGGCCACCAGCGCAGCCAGCTTGCCAACATTTTGCAGCGCGGCCTCGTTGTCGGCGCCAAAGGCGATGGTCGATACGAACATCGACATCGTGAAGCCCAGCCCCGCCAGCACGCTCACGGCGATCAGCTGACCCCAGGTACTCTTGTCGGGCAGCGAGGCAATTTTGAGCTTCACGGCGATGAAGCTCATCAGCGTTATGCCTAACGGCTTGCCCACCACCAAACCTACTACTACACCCAAAAAGATGCGGATGTAGGCGATGTTGTAGAAGTCGCTGATTGGCTCAAGACTCGTCAGCTGGTTGATGGTTTCGCTGTCGATGACCACGCCCATATTCGACAGCGCAAACAGCGGCAGGATGCAGTAGTTAATCCACGGCTGGATGGAGTTTTCGAGGCGCAGGATGAGCGGCGTAGCGTTGCTGATTTCGCGCGCAAGGTTGTTGATTTGCTCCTGCTCCTGTGAGTTTTCGAGCAGCGAGGCGTTGTTGTAGGCGCTCCGGAATCGCTCAATCATGTACTTGCTGCGCACGTAGAATCGGATTTGGTTTATCTTGATGCTCGACGGAATGGTCATCGCCAGCGCAATGCCTGCCAGCGCCGGATGCATACCCGAACGCAGCATGAAAAACCACAGCAGAAAGCCCAAGAAGACGTAAACAAACGTGTTGTTCACGCGGTAGCGATTCAGCAAAATCAGGATGAAAATAACGCCCGCGCAGGCAATGAGCAGCTCGAAGTAGATGGTCTGCGTGGGGTAGAGCACGGCCATCAAAATGACGGCCAACAAGTCGTCCATGATGGCAATGGCCACCAGAAAAACTTTTAGCGCTATCGGCACGCGCGCACCCAGCGCGGCAAACACGCACATCGTGAGCGCAACCCCCGTGGCCATTGGGATGCCGAAGCCGAAGTTGCTGCCCTCGATAACCGACTGCGAGTTGAAGCAGAAGTAGATTATGGCGGGCACCATTGCGCCGCCAATGGCTGCAAAGATTGACAGCATTGCGTTGGAGCGCTTGGCCAGGCCACCCACCATCATCTCGCGCTTAATTTCCAAGCCGAACGAGAGGAAGAAAATCACCATCAACGCCTTGTTTATCCACTCGCCAACGGTGCGCAGCGGCAGGTATTGAAGGTTGTAGTTGAACGATAATTTGAGGTCAGTTTCCCAAAAATCGTGCAACCAGCGCAGCGCCGGAATGTTGGCTGCAAGCAGGGCTATCACTACAAAAATAAGTAGCATTACCCCACCCGATGCCTGCAATCGTGCAAACTTTGCAAACGGGCTAAACAGGTGCTTGGCACCTTGCATTCCCCTCAACAACCGCCTTGTTCGGGCGGTAACTTTATGCTCGTTTAATTCGCTCATACCAAATAGTACTTTTCGTATTTTTCTATATTTTTTTCGTTGTTTTTTCCTTCCTTTTTTCTTTCGCATCCCTTGCTGCATCTGGCTGCGAGCGGATGCAGTAACCACACAGCTTGTAGAGCACTCGTGCGCCCACCGTGGCATCCCATTCGTCGCTGCCGGGCGCCACCTCGCAGAGGTCGAAACCCACAATACATCTGCCCTGTCGCACCAGCTCGCCGAGCAAATAGCTGGCCTGATGAAAGCTCAAACCGCCAGGAACAGGCGTGCCGGTATGCGGACACAAGTCGGGACTAAGCCCATCAATATCGAAGCTAATGTACACTTTTTCGGGCAATGCTGCAACAATTTCTTTGCAAATATCCGACCACGAAACGCCATTGAGCTGTTTTTCTGCCAAATAAAAATCATCAAATTGTTTAACGCGAGGGTTGGCAGCTGCCAAATCCACCTCATCTTTTCCCACATCGCGAATGCCTACCTGCACCAACTTTTTCACCGCGTCCACGTTTTTGAGCACGTTGTACATGATGGACGCGTGCGAGTATTCGAAGCCCTCGTAGGCCTTGCGCAGGTCAGCGTGCGCGTCGATGTGCAGAATGCCAAACTCGCTGTGCACCTCGCCCAGCGCCTTAATCAAGCCCTGCGGCACGCTGTGGTCGCCGCCCACAATGCCCACCGTTTGCCCCTCTTTTAGCAGCTCTGCGGCGTAGCAGTATATCCACTCGCACACCACAGCCGACGTGGAGTTGATGAAGTTGAGCATCACCCGCATATCGGTCTTGCTTGGCGTGTCGTTTTGGTTGCTTTCGAGCATCGCAATCACCTGCTCGGCCATTGGCCGCAAGGCTTTGCTCCAGCGCTGCACACCCTCAATTCCGGGCATCGTTTCGATGCCTTTGCGCCACACTTCGCCGTTGTCCAAGTCGTAGAGGTCTACCTGCGCCGAAGCCTCAAGTATAGCCTGCGGACCCCTCGCGGCGCCCGCACGGTACGACGTTGTAACATCCCACATAACCGGCAGCAACGCAAGCGCAGCGCGGGTTTTAGGCGTTGGCAGCGCGAAGTAGTTACCGTTGGGAATGCCCAAGCTATTGGGGTCAAAATTGGCTGATGCCGCATTTTTCTGCATTTCCTCTACAACAAAAATTTTATCCTATGCTAAACTAAAATAAACCTCAAAGGTAGGAGTTGAAGTTGTAATTTACAAGCAAAACGGTGGTTTTTGCGAAAATTTAACGAAAAAAGTTCAAGTAAAAGTCGCCTGTCAGAATTTTGTAAGCCTCCGTATAGGAGTTTAGGGCTTCATTTTCGATGAAAAAATCTTGCTCATCGCAAGGCTGCCGTTCGGCCGAAAGTTCGAGCAGCAGCCGCTTTGGAGGCCTTCCCTTTTTGGTGGACACGTTGAGCTTGCGGCAGCAGTAGAGGCCAAATGTGGCGGCGTGTGCCACCAGCACGCTGCCCTCCACGTAAGGCAGCACAAGGGCTAAGCGGCCTTGCGGGGTGAGCAGATTTTTGCTGCGCATCACCAAATCGTCGTGCTCCAAGCTCAGGTTGTGGCGTACCGCGTTGCGCTGCACATCAGGCGAGCACAGCGATTGCGAAAAGTAGGGAGGGTTGGAAACGATGAGGTCGTAGCGCATGTCGGCTTGCTGTGCGAAAATGTTGAAGTCGGCGCAAACCATGTGCAGGCGCTCGCTCCAAGGGCAGCTGGCGGCGTTCTGCACGGCTTGCCGACACGAGGATTCGTCCAGCTCCACCGCATCAATTTGTGCCGACGGACAGCGTTGCGCCAGCATGATGGCAATAAGGCCGGAGCCGGTTCCCACGTCGAGCACGCGCTGCGAATGCGCCGCGTCCACGCGCACCCACGCACCCAGCAACACCCCGTCGGTGTTGACTTTCATAGCGCATTGGTCGTGGCAAATGCTGAACTGCTTGAAGCGAAAAAACGATGACATTTTTTTCTTGAAATCGGAATCAGAATTTTCAAATCTTCAAATTTTCAAATCCTCAAATTTTCAAATTTTCAGATTTTCAAATCCTCAAATTTTCAATCTCCGCGCGGGCTTGCGCAGCGTCGAGCGTGAGCTGATGTTGGAGCGCGTGGAGCGATAAAAATTGTTGCTCGTCGCGCAGGCGTGCCACAAACGTAACGGTGATGAGCTGTCCGTAAATGTTGTCCGCAAAGTCGAAAAGGTGGGCTTCGAGAGTTGGTGCGTCAGCGTGGTTGAGCGTGGTGCGCGTGCCGATGTTGAACATGCCGTCGTACTCGCGTTCGCCTACCTGCACGCGCACGGCGTAGGCGCCTGCTTTGGGCAGCAACTTTTGCGCACATTCGGGCCGCAGATTGGCCGTGGGAAATCCGATGGCGCGTCCCGCCTGCACGCCTTCAACCACGGTGCCGTCGAAGCTGTAGCGGTAGCCCAGCATGGCGTTGGCAGCGCTCACGTCGCCATTGGTTAGCGCGCGACGAATGGCCGACGAGCTGATTTTTTCGTCGCCCAGCGAGTGCTGCCCAACGACGGTTACGCTTACGTTGCAGGCGTGCCCCATGAGCGCGATTTGCTCAAAATCGGCAGCGCGAGTTTTGCCCATAAAGTGGTCGAAGCCCACCACCAGCTGCTTGACGTG
>JAITOI010000074.1 GCA_031289995.1 Prevotellaceae bacterium
ATCAAAAATTTATCGAGCCACGCTCAGCCCAGCAACAGCAAGGCTTTCGAAGATTTGTAGAGGGCGCTGTAGCTAAAAATTTTTCGCTCGTCAGCTCGCGTTCAACCTTTATCAAAAATTTATCGAGCCACGCTCATCCCAGCAACGGCAAGGCTTCCGAAGGTTTGTAGAGGGCGCTGATGCTCGAAAATTTTCCCGCGTTTGCTTGCGCCAATTCGTGCCAACTCACATCAACTTGCATCAGCTCGCATCGACTCGCATCAACCTCGTCAGCTCGCGTTGAGGCTTTACTAAAAATTTATCAAGCCCCGCTCAGCCCAGCAATGGCAAGGCTTCCGAAGGTTTGTAGAGGCGCTATGTGCCCTGAAATTTGACATGATAATGCTGATATTTGAACGCTGAATTAGTGCGTTAAACCCAATGCCAGCCTACGTTTGACAATACGTGCAGGAGGCCTATCCGAGATGCATTTTTGCCGCTAAGCAAGGCGTGATTTTTAGCAAAAAAAATACATCGAAACATGTTTTTGTTCAACTTTTGTTCAGCTGGCATGAAAAAATTTTTGCCTCATTATCAGAGACATGCAAATTAAATTTAGTTAAAATTTGCGGAAACGTTTGGAGGGTATCCCAATAAAGAGTACTTTTGCGCCGTCTTTTAAAAATGTTGTTTTTGAACCGAACACGAAAAAATGTTGTTTTTGAATCGAGCATGAAAAATTATTGTTTTTGAATCGAGCATAAAAAATTATTGTTTTTGAATCAAGCATGAAAAAAATCAAGCATGAAAAATTGTTGAAAAAATGAGCGCACAAAATCAAATAAAAATGCAAGTTTCCGTATTTGCAAGCAGTTTCACCTTTCTTAGTGAAACCCTTTTGATTTCCCCCCCCCCCGTAACGGAGTTTTGGTTTGAATTTAAGTGCCTCACAGCTCTGAGGTATTGTCTTAACTCCGCATCACAATGGTTGGTGCGGATTCTCTCGTTATGTCCAATTTTATTAATTCCCAAAAAATGATGAAAAAAATTCTCACGTGTATTATGGCTTTGCTGCCGGTCGTAGCGTTCGCCCAGCGGCAAATAACAGGTACGGTAACCGACAAGAAGGGCGCGCCGCTGGCGGGCGTTTCGGTAATGGTGGCCGGCACCGTTGTGGGGGCGCTCAGCTCCGAAACCGGCGCTTACTCTATCATCGTGCCCAACGAGACCAGCGTGCTGCGGTTCTCGTTTATGGGCTTCGGTGAGGTGGAGAAAGCTGTAGGAACGCTACAGGTTATTGACGTTACGCTGGACGAGAGTAACGTTGACCTCGACGAGGTGATTGTGGTGGCCTACGGCACGCAAAAAAAGAGCTCGGTAACAGGCTCTATTGCGGTGGTGAAGGAGGCGGAACTCAAAACCGTAACTTCGCCCAACGTGAACGCCATGCTGCAAGGCAAGGTGGCGGGCGTGCAGGTGGTCAACACCTCGGGCAAGCCCGGCGAGGCGGCGCAAATCCGCATTCGCGGTAAGGGCTCTATCGGCTCGTCGCTCGACCCGCTGTGGGTTATCGATGGCGTGGTGGCGGGCATTGGCGCTCCGCTCAACCCCAACGAAATTGCGAGCATCAGCGTGCTCAAGGATGCTGCCGCTACGGCGCTCTACGGCTCGCGGGCGACCAACGGCGTGATCATCGTAACCACCAAGTCGGGTGGGCTGGGCGATGGCAAGCTGCAGGTGTCGGCAAAGATGGGCGTTGCCCAGCAGCAGCTCGGCAACTTCCGCCTGATGAACTCGCAGGAGCTGTACGACTACACCGAGTCGATGAGCGGCAAGGTGGCGGCGGGGCTTAGCAGCTGGTTCACCGATGACCTGCTGAAGAACAACACGAATTGGTTTGACGAGGCTACGCAAAACGCGCTGTCGCAGAACTACAACGTGTCGTACACCACAGGAGGCGAAAAGTGGCGCTCGTTCCTCATGGCCGACCTCTACAACGAGGAGGGCACGGTGAAGGGCTTTGAGTACACGCGCTACAGCCTGCGCAGCAACACCGACTACGTGGTGAACCAGCGCCTGACCATCAAGACAAAGTTTTCGGGCAGCTACTACAACAATCTGTCGCAGCAGCACGACTTGTACTCGGCCATGACCTACCTGCCCTGGGACGTTCCCTACAACGCTGACGGCACGCTGCGCAACGGCAAGGAGGCCGACTGGCACGGGCGCGACGGGAGCAACTACATGTACAACCTGCCGATGAACTGGAGCCGCGGTAAGGCTGCGGGCGTAAGCGCCAACGTGGGCTTCGACTTCAAGATTACGGACTGGCTCACCTTCGAGTCGAACAACAACGTAGGCCTGCGCTACACGCTCGACGAGGAGTACGAAGACCCCCACGCGCAGGGCGCCGAGGGCTACAGCGGCGGTATTAGGGATGCCAACGCCTTTTACACCACGCGCTACACCAACCAGCTGCTGCGCTTTGCCAAAATCATTGGCGACAAGCACAGCGTGAGCGCCTTCTTGGGCTACGAGTTTAGCGACTCGCGCAGCGAAACCAACGAGGCTACGGCTCACGGCATCCCTTCGGGCAGCGAGGTGCTCGACGTGGCCGCAAGCCCTTACTCCACCAAGGGAAACATCAGCGAGTGGGCGATGCAGAGCGGCTACTTCAACGCCAACTACACCTACGACGACCGCTACATGGCGCAGTTTTCGTACCGCATCGACGGCTCGTCGCGCTTTGGCAAAAACAATCGCTACGGCAACTTCTTCACCATTGGCGCAGGATGGGCCTTGCACAACGAGGCGTTTATGAGCGGCATCACGGGCTACGTGAACCAGCTCAAGCTGCGCGGCAGCTACGGCTCGATTGGCAACGTGCCGAGCTCGAACTACGGCTACATGTCGGTGTTTTCGCTGGGGACGCAGTACGGCGGCGTGCCATCGGCCTTCCCCAGCCGGTTGGGTAACCCCGACCTGACGTGGGAGAAGTGCTACGAAACCAACATCGCTCTCGAAGCCCGCATCGTTGACCGCGTTGGGCTGCAGCTGGAGTGGTACGACAAGAACACGTCCGACCTGCTGTACAACGTGGCGCTGGCGAGCGTTACGGGCTACAGCTCGCAGTGGCGCAACGTGGGCGCGGTGCGCAACCGCGGCATGGAAATCACGCTCAGCCCCGACATTGTTCGCAGCAACGGTGTGCTGTGGACGGCCGACCTCAACATCGGCTTCAACAAGGCCACCATTGAGGAGCTGTACGAGGGCAAGCCGCAAATCACCGGCAGCGATATGGCCGGCGAAAAAATCCGCGAGGAGGGCAAGGCGATGGACACCTGGTACCTGCGCGAGTGGGCGGGCGTGGACGTGTACACCGGCGAGCCGATGTGGTACATCCACAACGACGACGGCACGCGGACGCTGACCTCCAACCGCGCGGACGCGACCCGCACCTACATGGGTTCGTCCAACCCCGACTTTTCGGGCGGCCTCATCACCACGGCCAGCTACAAGGGGCTAACGCTCTCGGCAGGCTTCAACTTCGTTTACGGCAATATGGTTTACAACTACGCCCGGCAGTACTACGATGCCGACGGCGCCTACCCGCAGTATAACTCGATGGCCTTGGCCGACGGCTGGGTGCGCTGGACGCAGCCCGGCGACATTGCCACCCACCCGCAAGCCATTGCCGGCGGCAACCACGACTCGAACCGCTCGTCGTCGCGCTACCTGGAGGATGGCAGCTACCTGAAGTTTACCACCCTGTCGCTGTCGTACGCGCTGCCCGAACGCTGGCTCAAGCCCGTGATGATAAAGTCGCTCAACGTTACGTTTGCGGGCGAAAACCTGTGGACGCTAACCAAGTTTTCGGGCCCCAACCCCGAGGTGAGCGTTGGGCAAGACGGCACGGCTGATGCCGGACACTACCCCATGCCCCGCCGCTTTTCGCTGAGCTTAAACCTTACCTTTTAATCGACAAAAACCATTGAATTATGAAAACTACCATCAATCTCATTCTCATTGCAGCATTTGGTCTGCTGCTGGGCAGCTGCGACTTGGAGCGCATGCCCTACAACGAAATCTCGGCCGACAAGCTTGATGCCGGCAGCATCGAAAGCGTTACGCTGGGCACCTACGCCAAGCTCAAGGAGGAGGCGTACAACAAAATCATCCACCAGGTGGGCGAGTACGGCGGCGACAACATTTCGCTGAGCGGCTCCACCTCGGACATGCTGTTCAACATCTACACGTACCGGCGCACGGCGAACAACACGTATGCCGCCAACATGTGGCTCTACACCTACCAAATGGCGGTGAACTGCAACTCGATGATTGAGCTTATCCCCGAAGGCGAGTCTCCCGAAAAAGACCAGCTGCTGGGCGAAAACTACTTCCTGCGCGGCTTCGTGTACTTTCAGCTGTGCAACATCTACGGGCGGCCCTACGCGCAAAGCCCCGAAACCAACCTCGGCGTTCCGCTCAAGCTGACCACCGACATCACCGAGTTTCCGCCCCGCGCAACGGTGAAGCAGGTGTACGAGCAGGTGGTTGCGGACATGCTGAAGGCTGCCGAGCTGATGAACGAAAACAAGACGAACATCTACGCCTCGAAGGAGGTGGCCTACGCCTTCCTGTCGCGCATTTACCTCTACATGCAGGACTGGGCAAAGGCTAAGGAGTACGCCGACTTGGTCATCGCCTCCGGACGCTACACGTTGCTCGAAGGCAGCACCTACCAAAGCTACACCCACGCGGTGCCCGAGGACAACACCGAAACCATTTTTGCCATCCGCAACCTGAAGGACGTTGACCTCGAGAAGTACAACATGGAGTGGTACTCCCCCGGCTCGCTCTACGCCGAAATCAACGAGATTGGCTGGGGCGAAATGTACCCCTCGTACTCCTACCTGCAGCTGATTGCCCAAAACCCGGGCGACCTGCGCCACGCCTTCTTCGCCAACCAAGCGCCGGCCGATGGCGCCTACACCTGGCTCCTCTACGTCAACCCCACGCCCATGTACGTAACCCGCAAGGTGGAGCTGGCCGCTGGGCAGTACACCATTGTGGAGGGTGCCGACAATTACACCAGCCCACAGGTGGAGGAAACCGGCGGCAAGTACTACGTAACCGAAAAGACCGGCAACCTGCGCTACGAGGTGAAGATTGAGGCTGCGGCCAACCTGCGCAACGGCTACCCGAAGCGCTTTATCTACAAGTGCTCGCTGCAGGAGGAGCAGTCGCACCTCTACTCGCCGGTGATGATTAGGCTTGCCGAAATCTACCTCAACCGCGCGGAGGCCAACGACCACTTGGGAAGCTTGGCTGAGGCAACGGCCGACCTGAACATTATTCGCCGGAGGGCGGCAATTCCGGAGCGCACTCTTGGCGGCGAGTCGGACGAAACCGTGCTCAATTGGATACTCGAAGAGCGCCGCCTCGAGCTGGCCTGGGAGGGACACCGCAAGTACGACGTGTTCCGCAACGGGCTAACGCTCGACCGCGAGTATCCGGGCACCCACCTGAGCGGCTCGCCGGTGTACAAAACCGTGGCGCCCACCGCCGACATCGTGGTGGAGCTTATTCCGCAGCGCGAGCTGGACGCTTACCCCATTCCGTTAGATGTAAACCCATAATAAATTTCGTGTTAACTCGTGGATAAAAAACCATTGAAATGAAAAAGATACTCATTATCGCGGCAGCAGCTATAGGGCTTGCGTCGTGCGCGGAAGAGGCCATAACCTTCCCCGAAAGCCTCATGATTGAGGAAACAGAGTTGACCCTCGTGGCCGAGGGTGAAACCTACATGAACCGCTTCTACACCACGGCCGACATAGGGTCGGTGGTGATAGAGGTGCCGGAGGCCGACCGGCAGTGGCTGTCGGTGTCGATTGTGGACAAGCAGCTGAAGATTGAGGCTGCCACCAACGCCTCCATCAGCCCGCGTAGCACCTCGTTTGTGGTGAAAACGGCTATGCGTAGCGTAACGATTAGCGTTGCCCAAACGGGTTTGCCCACGCGCAAGCTCACGATTGTGGGCGGCACGTTCAGCTCGGCTCAGGATGCCAGCGGCGACGGGCCTTTCACCTTTTCGTATGACGGCAACTATGATACCTACTGGCACTCGAGCTACTCGAACGCCGTGTACGGCCAGCGGCAGTACGAAAACCACTGGTTGCAGTACGACCTCGAACCCGGCACGCCGAGCTTAGACCTCATCATGGTTTACGGCCGCAAGCACACGGCTGCGGCCAACGGACGCTGGGGCCTGTTCCGCATTTACGTGAAAGGCGACGGCACGGACGTTGCCCGCACGGACTTGACCGACGCAGGCATTGACACCGCTTGGCGGGAGGCCGACGGCGTTACGGTGCTGCAAATTGGCTCGGTGGATGCCGAGGGCTACATGCTGCTGTGCAAGGGCGATGAGACCCCGTATGCGACCATAAACGGTCAGCACATCGTGTCGTTAGAGCTGCCCATTTCGGTTGCCAACCCCACGGCGGTGAAGGTTATCATCAACGGGGAAATTGCGCAACGAGGAGTCAACTTGGGAGGCTCGCGAAGCGGGCATGGCTCGCTGGGCGAAATAGAGTTTTATGGAAAGGTAAACTAATTAAAAAGGAGGAAAAACTATGGCAAACAACATAAAAAACCTGTTGCTTTTGGCTTGCGCCTCGGTGGCGCTTTTGGGTGGCTGCGGCGACCCCGTGTACCCCAACCTCGACAAGCCCGACCCCAACCGTGCGGCGGCTAACGACATCGTGTCGTTCAGCATCGACCTCACGGAGTATCCCGCCTACCAGAGCGGCGATAAGATTACCACCACGGCTGACGCCACGAGCGGCGTGCTGAGCGTGGTGGTGCCCTGGTACGTGAGCACCCTGCTTCGTCCCGTTGTGGAGGTGCCTCAGGGCGCTACGGTGGCGCCAATTTCGGGCAGCGTGCACGACTTTTCGGAGCCGATAGCCTACACGGTGCGCGCGGAAAACGGCGACAAGCAAGTCTGGGAGGTGCAGGTGAAGTGGCTCGACGAGCCGGAGCCTGCCCGCGACGACGACCCTCAGCATCCGCTGGGCGAAACGGACAAGTACAAGGTGTACTCCATTCCGACGTACAGCAACGCCTACATCTCGACCGACGCCAAGGGCACGACGGTGGGTCAGGGCGCCTCGCTGAGCAGCACGAACGGCGTTACCTGGACCACCAGCGGTGCGACAGGCCGCATCAGCATCTTCTTCACGGTGCACTTCCACGGCGAGCTGCAAATGGCGCTGCGCGGACGCTCGGGGGGAACCCTCGAAACGCCCAACCAGCTTAACGTGCGGGCCTACGTGAACGGCGACTTGGCCTACGTCGACGAGGAGGACTACGACCACACCTACACCTACGGCGCCGTTAGCACAACCGATACGCTGGTGCTCCACCGCCTTGTCCTACCCGAAGTGCCGGCAGGGCACGCGGCCAACGTGGTTGAGCTCAACCTGGGCGTGGTGGGCGCTCGCAACGGCACCTACTACTTCCGCTTCCCCGAGCTGCTGGTGTCGGGCTGGGCAACGCGCGGCACGGGCGGCATCAACAGCACAGGGCTGAACTGGGTGCCCTCGGCCAGCGCCAGCTATGGTCGCCGCGGCCCCTCGGTGCACATGACGCCGACCAAGCCCGACGGCGACATGGAGTACTTCTACAGCGAGGTGTTTATCCCCGAAGGCCAGGACGTGATTGGCTCGTACTTCATGTGCAACGGCTTTAGCCAAGGCTACGCCGGCATTCAGGTGAACTCGCTTACGGAGCGGCGCATGCTGTTTTCGGTGTGGTCGCCTGTTACCACCGACGACCCCACGATGATGGGCAAGTACTCGCCCCAGCTGGTGCGGGTGAACAACCAGGCGGCCTACCGCTCGAGCTTTACCTACACGGTGTTTGGCGGCGAAGGCTCCGGCGGTCAAAGCTACCTCCGGCACATGTGGCAGGGAGGCCGCACGCTGAAGGTGCTCACCCGCGTGCGCCCGCATCCCGAGCCGGAGCGCTTCCCCAACTCGTCGCTCTACAAGGCCTGGTTTCACAACGGCACGGAGTGGATTTTCATTGCCGAATGGCGGCGCATTGAGCTGGATGCGGCGGACAACAACGGCGTGCAGCCCACGCCAAAATGGTACACCGGCGCCTACCACTTCTTGGAGAACTTCAACACCGCCACCGGCCACCTGACGCGCTACGGCACCTGGAACAACGACTACTACATTGGCGCCAACGGCACGTTCCACGAGACTACCGTCTACAACTTTACCAACGATGCCACCGCCGGCGCCCTCGAGCGCATTGACTACCAAGGCGGCGTTTTGCCGGCGGACGACCCGCAGTCGGGCTCCATGTTCCTGAAGATGGGCGGATACTTTACCGACAACATACCCGGCGGCACGAAGTTTGAGAAGCCAGCCTTCGGCAATCGCCCGACGATAGACTTTGCGGCGCTCAACGCGATGGGGACGGATGATCCGGATACGGATAAGGTGCTGACGGGGGGGACTACGCCGCTGGATGGAAGCGAGAAATACAATGAATAGTTTTATAGTGAATAGTGAATAGTGAATAGTGGCAGAGACTATTCACTATTCACTGCTCACTGCTCACTATTCACTGCTCACTATTCACTATTCACTATTAACTATTCACTATTCACTATTCACTATTCACTATTCACTATTCACTATTCACTATTCACTATTCACTATTCACTATTCACTATTCACTATTCACTATTCACTATTCACTATTCACTATT
>JAITOI010000212.1 GCA_031289995.1 Prevotellaceae bacterium
ACTGAAGAGCGCTACTACGTGTGGCTGCTTGCGCTGTGGCTGCTGGGCGCTTCGCTCTACATGATTTTTTTGCGCGGCAAATCGCTGCGCCCGCTCATCGTTTCGCTCGCCGCTGTGGGTGTGCTTTCCGTGTGCGGATGGTGGAGCGCATCGGAGGTGTCCAACCGCTCGCAGCTGGCGCAGTTCCTACGTTTGGTGGATGACAACAATCTTCTCTCGGACGGAAAAATTACGCAAGAAATTCAGCTCAAAAACAACGAAGCAGGCAACGAAACAGGCAAGCAGCTGAGCAGCATTATGCGCTACTTTGGCGACAAAAAAAGGCTTGATGTGCTGCAACCCTATTTTTCAGCAAACATAGACAGCATATGGCTTAGCAAGGGTAGCTACTCATGGGAAAAAGCGATGGTGCAGTACAACGATTTTGAGGAGGAAATGATAGAGCAACGTCAGCCCGGTAAGGTGCGGCTCGTAGCATCAATGGAGCTGGACGCGCTCGACGTGTCGGGCTACGCACGGCTCTACTCCTGCGAAAGCGGCCACACACCCATGGACTCGGTGGAAAACGGCATAACGTACGACCATAGGACACAAAAAATCCTCGTGTACCGCAACAACAAACTCGAAAAAAGTATCGACATGCTCGCCGCCATTGCCTCGCTAAACCTTGTGGATACTGCCATCGACGTGCGCTACTTCCTGCCGCAAAGCAAGCTAAGCGTAGTGGTTGACGACAGCACAAAAGTGGTGTTCAAGCGTATCGACTGTACCTTCTTCAACCTCGACAAACACGGTGCTTTTGACGAACCCGATGATGTGCAGATTAAAGATATTGATGCATTTATTTTGATGAAGTAAATCGCACATCGCAAAGTCACACATCGCAAATCAAAAAATCATGCCCTACATCGAATTTATCGGCGGCCTGCTACTACTGGTAGGATTCATCGGCTGTTTTGTGCCCATCATACCGGGGCCAATGATTGCCTACGTAGCGATTTTGCTGCGGCATTTTGCGCAAAATATTTCGCCCTACACCAACACTCAAGTGGTGGCGCTGGGCGTAGTAATGGCGGTGATTTTCGTGCTAGATTTCGTGGTGCCGGGCTGGGTTACGCGCAAGCTTGGCGGCTCCAAGGCTGCCATGCGAGGCTCGCTCATCGGCATGTTGGTGGGCATATTTCTTACGCCCATTGGTATGCTGCTGGGCATGTTTTTGGGCGCTCTCATCGGCGAGCTGATGCACGACAACAGACGGCTGGGACGCGCATTTGGCGTGGCCTGCATAACGTTTGTCGGCTTTCTGCTCACCACCGGAATGAAGGTCATTTACTGCGGGGTGGTGGCCTGGTATTTCTTTTTTTGGTAGATGGTTTTTTGTGCGCTTGTGTGCACCTCTTTTTTTGTTCTGCCAAAAAGCATTACCTTTGCGCACCAAAAAAAATCAAACGTTAAGCAATAGTGGAACAGTTTTTCGTCCTCATTCTTGTATTCCTCATCGTGCTGGCGATGTTCGACCTGTTTGTGGGTGTGAGCAACGATGCCGTCAACTTTCTCACCTCTGCCATTGGTTCGCAGGCTGCATCATTCCGCACGGTGATGCTGGTGGCCAGCGTGGGAGTGCTGGTGGGCGCTACGTTTTCGAGCGGCATGATGGAGATTGCGCGCACCGGCGTGTTCAACCCCGAGATGTTTACCTTCGCCGAAATCATCATCATCTTTTTTGCCATCGCCATCAGCGACGTGCTGCTGCTCGACATCTTCAACTCGCTCGGACTGCCAACGTCCACCACGGTTTCCATCGTGTTCGAGCTGCTGGGAGGAGCGGTGGGAACGGCCATCTACAAAATCAAAAACGACCCGCTGGCAGCCGCCCAGGTGAGCGAGTACATCAACAACGAAAAGGCGCTGGCCATCGTGTCGGGCATCCTCATCTCGGTGGTGGTGGCGTTCACGGCGGGCACCATCATTCAGCTTATCACGCGGCTGATTTTTACGTTCAAGTACGGCGCCATTTACCGCTACATCGGCTCCGTTTTTGGCGGCCTGGCGCTCACCGCCATCATCTACTTTTTGGTGGTCAAGGGCGCAAAAAATTCGTCGTTCATGCGCCCCGAATACGTCGAGTGGATTGGCCTGCACACCTTGTCCATACTGCTCTACACCTTCCTCGCCTTCACCGCCATTTTTCAGCTGCTCATCTCGCTGTTCAACGTCAACATCTTTCGCATCGTCATTCTCCTCGGCACGTTCGCCCTCGCGTTTGCCTTTGCCGGCAACGACTTGGTGAACTTCATCGGCGTTACGCTCGCGGCATTTTCGAGCTACTCGGCCTACGCCGCCAGCCATCTCGCCGCCGACGCGTTCACCATGGAGTCGCTGCGCGAAAGCGTGCAAACCCCAACGCTGGTGCTGCTTCTGGCAGGTGGCATCATGGTGCTCACGCTGTGGACTTCCAAAAAAGCGCGGCGCGTGGTGCAAACGTCCATCAACCTGAGCAGCGGCAGCCGCGGCGCGAAAGAGCAGTTCGGCTCATCGCTGCTGGGGCGCTCCTTGGTGCGCGGCGTGCTCAGCTTCGACAAGGTGATGCACCAGCTGCTCCCCGCGTCGTTCTTCGGTTTTATGGACAGGCGAATGGAAAAACCGGTGCACAAAAAGGGCGAGGTGGTGCTGCCATTCGACCAAGTGCGAGCCTCGATAAACCTTGTGGTGTCGAGCATTCTCATCGCCTCGGCCACCTCGCTCAAGCTGCCGCTATCGACCACCTACGTAACGTTTATGGTGGCCATGGGCTCGTCGTTTGCCGATGGCGCGTGGGACAGGGAGAGCGCGGTGTACCGCATATCGGGCGTGCTCACGGTCATTGGCGGATGGTTTCTCACCGCGCTGTCGGCCTTCACCCTGTGCCTGGGCATCGCCACGCTCGCGCTCTGGGGCGGCAACGTGGCCGTGGTGCTGCTCATGCTGGGCGTTACGGCGCTGCTGCTGAAGCTCAACTTTTTTGCCAAAAAGAAAAAAGTGGAGCAAACTTTTGCGCCCATCAAGGCCGACAAGTTCGCCATCTGCAAGGCCGTGAACGTGGCGGTGGAGCACTACTTCAGCTCCATTTTGACGCTCTACAAGGAGGGACTCGAGCACTTCGAAAGCGAGGATTTGCGGGCCATGCGAAGGGACAAGAGCGCGGCGGCCAACCTGCACGACGCGATTACCAAAGCCCGCGGCGCCTACTACGAAATGGCGATGGAGGGCGGCGAGGACAGGCTCGACCAGGACGCGCGGCTGTACTACTACCGCGTGCTCACCAGCCTCAAGGAGCTGAGCCACGGGCTGCGCGGCGTGGTGGGCACAGCCTGCAACCACATCGACAACAACCACCGCGTGTTTGCCGGCGAGATGAAAAGCAACCTCGAAAAAATGATGCAAGACCTGCATAGCTTGGCCCCCTTCCTGCTACGCTACGTGCACCTCGCCGCCGACGACGAAACGCTCACCCACCGCATCGCCGACAGCACCATGCTCATCAACGGCATCCAGAGCCAAACCATTGCGCAAATCGACTCCGAAAATCTGTCGCTGCGCAACACCGAGCTATACCTAAATTTCCTGCAATTTTCGCGCGATGTGGTCAACCGATTTGCGCTGATTTCGCTGCTGCAACATGAGCTTAACCAGAAGTGCGGCGAGGAGGCTCAGCTATGAGATTTGCGATTTGTGATTTGAGATTTGAGATGTGAGATGTGAGATGTGAGATGTGCGACAATGCCAGCGCCTATGCAGGGCAACCGCATCAAAATCCGCATTCCCCAAAATTACAGCGAGTTTAGCGCATAAAAAATTAGCTATTTTGGAAAAAAGGTGGTAGCTTTGCGGCATGAAAATATTCCTATCTACCT
>JAITOI010000134.1 GCA_031289995.1 Prevotellaceae bacterium
AAAAAAATGAACAATCTTTTTGTGTACTGCGAAATTGAGAATGGCAAGATTGCCGATGTCAGCCTCGAGCTGCTCACCAAGGGTCGCGGATTGGCAGCCCAGCTGGGCTGCAAGCTCGAAGCTCTGCTGTTTGGGCACAACCTTTCGGGCATCGAAACCCTGCCGTTTGCCTACGGCGCCGACACCGTGCACGTGGCCGACGACAAGCGGCTCTACCCCTACCTCACCCTGCCGCACACCGCGCTGATGAAGGCGCTCATCAAGCAGGAGCAGCCGCAAATTGCGCTGATGGGCGCAACCACCATCGGCCGCGACCTCGGCCCGCGCGTATCGAGCGCGCTGCACAGCGGGCTTACCGCCGACTGCACCTCGCTCGAAATTGGCGACCACACCGAAACCAAGACCGGCAAGGAGTACAAAGACCTGCTCTACCAAATCCGCCCTGCCTTTGGCGGCAACATTATTGCCACCATCGTGAACCCCGACTGCCGTCCGCAGATGGCAACCGTGCGCGAGGGCGTGATGAAAAAAGAGCCGCTGGTTACGCCGAAAAAGGGCGAAATAAAGCGGGTAAAAGTGGCCGAAATTCTTAGCGATGCCGACTTTGTGGTGGACATCATCGACCGCCAGATTGAGGAGCGCAAAATCGACATCAAAAATGCGGGCATCATCGTGTCGGGCGGCTACGGCGTGGGCAGCAAGGAAAACTTTGCGCTGCTGCACGAGCTGGCAACCGTGCTGGGCGGCGAGGTGGGCGCCTCGCGCGCTGCCGTGGATGCAGGCTTTGCCGAGCACGCGCGTCAGGTGGGGCAAACCGGCGTAACCGTGCGCCCCAAGCTCTACATCGCCTGCGGCATATCGGGGCAAATTCAGCACACGGCAGGCATGGACCAGTCCGCAATGGTCATCTCCATCAACACCGACCCCAATGCCCCCATCAACCAAATTGCCGACTACGCCATCTCCGGCGACGTGTGCGAGGTGGTGGGAAAAATGGTGAAGTACTATAAAAAAAATAGCAAGTAGCGATGGATTTTGAATGGGACGAACATAAGCGCGAGGCAAACATCATCAAGCACGGCATAGACTTCTTTGAAATCACCGCAGTGTTTGAAGATGAATATCTCCTTACGTTGGAGGACAAAAGAAAAGATTATGGCGAAAAACGTTATCGCACCATTGGTATGGTGGGCGATGAACTTCTGATAGCTGTTATTCATACCGACAGAGAAAATGCAATACGTATAATTTCGGCTCGTAGAGCCAAGAAAAAAGAAAGGAGAGATTACTATGGCAATCGTGAGATACACCTCTGAAGAAATTAAAGAGGAGCTTAAAAAAAGGCCATCCCGCACTGACTGGGAACGCCTGCGCAACATGCGCGACGAAGACATTGACTGCTCGGACTCGCCGGACATCTCCGAGCTCTTGGAGAAGGGCTTGGTACGCATCGTGCCGAGGGAGTATGTGTGGAACATGCTGCACGGCAAACGCGAAGATTCCAGCAAGCGCGAAGAGGCTCTGTGCGCCGAGCCGCATGAGGAGTATGGGAACAAAAAAACAAAACAAAAATCTTCAAAAACATGAATTTTTATTGCGACAACCAAGACCTGAAGTTTCAGCTTTCGCATCCGCTGATGCCGAAAATTGTGCAGCTGAAGGAGAAAAATTTTGCCGACAAGGGCAAGTTCGACTACGCGCCTAACGACGTGGACGACGCCATTGACAGCTACGACAAAACGCTCGAAATCATTGGCGACATTGCCGCCAACGTGCTCGCGCCAAACGCCGAAAGCGTTGACCACGAAGGCCCGCAGGTCATCGACGGGCGCGTGAAGTACGCCCGCGGAACGCAGCAAAACCACGACGCATTCACGCAGGCAGGCGTGTACGGCATGTCGCTGCCGCGAGCCTACGGCGGGCTTAACTTTGCGATGGTGCCCTACGTGATGACAGCCGAGCTCGTGTCCCGCGCCGATGCTGGATTTTCCAACATCTGGGGCCTGCAAGACTGCGCCGAAACCATTCACGAATTTGCCTCGGAGGAAATCAAAAACAAGTTTTTGCCCCGCATCAACAAGGGCGAAACCTGCTCGATGGACCTCACCGAACCCGACGCTGGCAGCGACCTGCAGGCCGTTATGCTCCGCGCCACATGGGACGAAGGCAGGCAGCGCTGGCTGCTCAACGGCGTGAAGCGATTCATCACCAACGGCGACGCGGACATCAAGCTGGTGCTGGCGCGAAGCGAAGAGGGCACAACGGATGCGCGGGGTCTGTCGTACTTCATTTACGACAAAAAAGACGGTGGCGTGCGCGTGCGTCGCATCGAAAATAAGCTCGGCATCAAAGGCTCGCCCACCTGCGAGCTCGTGTTCACCAACGCGCCTTCGCTGCTCGTGGGCGACCGCAGAATGGGCCTGATAAAGTACGTGATGTCGCTCATGAACGGCGCACGGCTTGGCGTAGGTGCGCAGAGCGTGGGCATTTGCGAAATGGCCTACCGCGAGGCCTTAAAGTACGCCCACGAGCGCACGCAATTCGGCAAAGCTATCATCAAATTTCCCGCCGTGTACGAAATGCTCACCGTGATGAAAGCTAAGCTGCAAGCCGCCCGCGCGGTGCTCTACGAAACCTCCCGCATGGTGGACGTGTACAAAGCCTACGGCCTGCTCACCGAAGACCGCAAGCTCACGCCCGAAGAGCGCGCCGAGCAAAAAGAGTACCAAAAGCTGGCAGATTTTTTCACGCCGCTCACCAAGCTGTTCAGCAGCGAGTACTGCAACCAGCTCACCTACGATGCCATTCAAATCCACGGTGGCAGCGGGTTTATGAAGGACTACCCCATTGAGCGCGCCTACCGCGACGCCCGCATCACCACCATCTACGAGGGCACCTCGCAGCTGCAGGTGGTTGCTGCCATTCGCGGCGTAACCACCGGTGCAGCGCTGGCGCAAATTCGCCGCTACGAGGCGCAGCCTGTGAAGCCGGAGCACGAGCCGCTGCGCGAAATTCTCAAGTCGCTCACCAACGAGTACGCCGCAGCCGTCGAAAAGGTAGGCGCCGCGGGCGATGCCGAGCTCACCGACTTCCACGCCCGCCGCTTGGTGGAGATGGCGGGGCACATCATCTTGAGCTACCTGCTGCTGATTGACGCGCAGCGGAGCGAAAATTTTGCCCGCTCTGCCGAGGTGTTCATCAAGCGCACCATCTCGTGGAACGCCGAGCGAGCTGCCTACATCAACACCTTTGCCAGCGCGGATTTGGCAGCATACAAGGCAGCTATTGAGGAGACGGTTGAAGTCTAAAATTGCGATGAGCATTCTGCAAAAAATCATCGAACAAAAGCGCCTCGAAGTGGCGCAGCAAAAGGCGCGGCAGCCTCTCCGCCAGCTGGCGGATGAGCTTGCCGCGCAGGGCGTAATTTCGCACCTCAGCTTTGCGCAAGCCCTCACGCAGTCGCGCAGCGGCATCATCGCCGAGTTTAAGCGCAAGTCGCCATCCAAGGGCTGGATTCACCCCGACGCACCGCTGGCTCGCGTGGTGAACGGCTACCAGCAGGCGGGCGCGGCGGCGATATCGGTGCTCACCGACGAGACGTTTTTCGGCGGCTCGCTTGCCGACTTTCGCGAGGCGCGACAAACCCTCCACATCCCGCTCCTGCGCAAGGATTTCATCGTGGACGAGTACCAAGTTTTTCAGTCGGCGCTGATGGGCGCCGACGTGATTTTGCTCATCGCCGCTGCGCTAAGCCTCGACGAGGTGCAGCGCTTCGGGCAGCTGGCGCACCAGCTGGGCATGGAGACGCTGCTCGAAATTCACTGCGAGGCGGAGCTCGACCACGCGCAGCTACGCGACGCGGTGGACGTGGTGGGCGTGAACAATCGCGACCTCGCCACGTTTACCACCGACACGAATCGCTCCGCAGAGCTGGCGCCAAAAATTGCGCACGCGGTGAAAATTTCGGAGAGCGGCATCGCCCATCCGCAAACGGTAAAAACCTTGCGCCAGCTTGGCTTCCGCGGCTTCCTGATGGGTGAGAATTTTATGAAAACCGAGCGCCCCGAAGCCACCCTCGAGGCCTTCATACAATCCGTTGAAACGCTATGCGGGTAAAGGTTTGCGGC
The DNA here is from genome assembly GCA_031289995.1 of Prevotellaceae bacterium. The sequence goes on from JAITOI010000134.1 coordinate 4,128, forward strand.
ATGAGGCGAGCCGACAACATTGCGGCCATTTGCGAGCTGCCGATAGATTTTATCGGCTTCATTTTTTACCCCGCCTCGCCGCGATTTTGCGCCGGCGTTAGCCTTCGCGAAGCCGCAAAAAACATCCCGCCGCACATCCGCAAGGTGGGCGTTTTTGTGAACGAATCGGCAGAAAATATTGTGCAAGTGCAGCGCGATTATTCGCTCGAAATGCTGCAGCTGCACGGCAGCGAATCGCCCGCGATGTGCCGCGATTTGCGGACGGCAACGCGCTGCGAAATCATCAAAGCCTTCGCCATTGCCACCGCCGATGATTTTGCGCAAACCAAGTCCTACGCTGGCTTTGCGGACTACTTCCTGTTCGACACCAAGACCGAAAAGCACGGCGGCTCAGGCCAAAAGTTCGACTGGCAAACGCTCGGCAGCTACTGCGGCGACACGCCATTTTTCCTCAGCGGCGGCATCCGTCTCGACGATGCCGAAACGCTCAAAACCCTTGCCCACCCTCGCCTCTACGCAGCTGACCTGAACAGCGGATTGGAGGTGGAG
>JAITOI010000144.1 GCA_031289995.1 Prevotellaceae bacterium
CTTTCGCGTTAGTGCACGTTGATGTTGATGTTCGTAATTCGGTTCGATAGCAAAAAATTCAATACAAGAGTGCAAAAGTAAGCATTTTTGTAATACCCTCCAAATTAAATCGCAAAAAATTCTCAAAATTTCATAATGCTCTGATAACAAAAGTGTTATGGACGCAATTTTGGAGCGAAATTTTTTTTTGGAAAATTGAAAAATTTTACAGGTGCAAAGAGGCTGCTCGTTTTTTTGCCTCGTCCACCTATCCTCAAGCGTAGGCGAATGCGGGTCATTCAAAATTTTTTCGTACCTTTGCAGCCGCAAAAACCCAAACATTTTTGCCCTAAAAACCGAATGAGCAACATCCGCTTTATCGCCATCGAAGGCCTCGACGGGGCGGGCAAATCCACGCAGGTGGAGCTGCTAAAAAAATACTACGAGTCGCAGGGCGCGGAGTGTTACTGTGTGCATTTTCCGCGCGTCGAAAACAAGCCGTGGGGCGAGCTGATTGCAAAATTTTTGCGCGGCGGTTTTGGCAAGCTCAACGAGCTTGACCCCTACCTCGTGGCGCTGCTCTACGCCGAGGACCGGCACAACATGGCCAGCCAAATTTTCGGGTGGCTGCACAGCGAATGCGTGGTGATTGTCGACCGCTACGTTTACTCCAACATCGCCTTTCAGTGCGCCAAGCTGAGCGGTGAGGCCGCACGCCGCAAGCTTTTCCGCTGGATTTGGAAGCTGGAGTACGACGAGTTTGCCATCCCCTACCCTGAGCTGACGCTCTTTCTCGACGTGCCGTTCGACTTCACGCAGCGCAAGCTCAGCGAGCCGCGCCGCGGAAGCGACCGCCGCTACTTGGCCGGCAAAAGCGACATCCACGAGGCTGACCTCGACTTTCAGCGCCGCGTGCGCGAGGTGTATCTCGACTTTCAGCGCCGGCGCGACTTCCGCGTGGTTGGCTGCGCCGACGAGAGCGGGGTGATGCTGCCCGCCGATGCCATTTTCCAAAAAATTAAAGCGGCGCTGAAGCTGAAATGAGCAAGGTTGTGATGTTTACCGACGGCGCGTGCAGCAACAATCCTGGCGCGGGAGGCTACGGGGTGGTGCTCATTTCGGGCACGCACCGCAAGGAGCTGTCGCAGGGCTACGCGCTCACCACCAACAACCGGATGGAGCTGCTCGCCATCATCGTGGGGCTGGAGGCCTTGACGGTGGCGGGCTGCGAGGTAACGGTGTACACCGATTCGCGCTACGTGGTGGACGCCGTCGAGCAGCGGTGGGTGTTTGCCTGGGCGGCGACACCCAACTTTAAGGGCAAAAAAAATCGCGACTTGTGGCTACGATTTTTGCGCGTGTACGGCAAGCACAGCGTCCACTTCGTGTGGGTCAAGGGGCACGCCGGCAACCTCAACAACGAGCGCTGCGACCGGCTGGCGGTGGCCGCAGCTGCCCAGCCTAACCTCCTGCCGGATAAGGGATTTGTGCAGGAGAATTTGATGTTTAAAATTTAAAATTTAAAATTCCTATCAATCCCGCAATCTTAAATCTTAAATCCAAAATTTTAAACCCCGCAATCTTAAATCTTAAATTTCAAATTTCAAATGTTGATTACCTCCGAAATGAAATTGGCCGATGCCATCCACAGCAACTACCTGCTCATCCCAGTGATAGCGCGGTTTGGCGTGGAGCTGGGCTTTGGCGAAAAAACGGTGCGCGACGTGTGCGCTGAGCATGGCGTGGACGTGGAATTTTTCACCACCATCCTCAACGTGTTCAGCAACGAGGCGTACTTTCCGCAAGAGCGTATGCTGCGCTTCGACGCGCTGCAGCTGGTGGCCTACCTCAAAAAAACGCACGCCTACTACCACCACGTGCTCATCCCGCAGATAGAGCGTTTTATGGCCGACTTTGAGCAGAGCGCCCCGCCGCGCAGCACCGCCGAGGTGCGGCTCATCCACAACTTTTTTGCGGAGCTGAAGCAGGAGCTCAACACCCACCTTGCCTTCGAGGAGCGCGTTACTTTTCCCTACATTGAGGCGCTGGAGCAAGGCAGCAACTTCTCCCTGCTCCAAAAGCAGCACCCCATGCGCGGCCTCGAGGTGGAGCACAACAGCGTGGACGAAAAGCTGAACGACCTCAAAAATATTCTCGTCAAGTACCTCCAAGGTAGCTACGATGAGGGCGTGCGCGACACGCTTATTTTCCACATTTTTCGGCTCGAAAAAGACTTGCACGACCACACGCGCATCGAGGAAAAAATTCTCGGTCCGCGCGTCAAGCGGATGGAGCAGGAGGCCATTTCGCGCCTCGCCGAAAAGCTCGAATCGCTGCTGCCATTGTCGGACGCTGAACCGCAGGGCGAGCTCACCGACCGCGAGCGCGAGGTGCTGGCGCAGGTGGCGCTGGGAGGCAGCAACAAGGAGATTGCAAACAGCCTCAACATTAGCCTCAACACGGTCATCACCCACCGCAAAAATATCACCGCCAAGCTGGGTATTAAAACCATTCCGGGGCTTACGGTGTATGCGATACTGAATGGGATAATTGAGGATACGAGCAATTAATAGTGAATAGTGAATAGTGAATAGTGAAAAAATGGCACATGATTTCGTGTTGGAGGTTTGCGTAGAGACGCTTGCATCGGCGCTGGCGGCGCAGCTGGGGGGAGCGCAGCGGGTGGAGCTTTGTTCGGGCTTGAGTGAGGGTGGCGTCACGCCGTCGGCGGGGCTGATTGGCGCGGTGCGAAGCCGCTTGAGCATTGCGGTGTACGTGCTGGTGCGGCCGCGCGGTGGCGACTTTTTGTACACCGACGATGACTTCGACATCATGCTGCGCGACGTGGAAACCTGCGGCAAGTTGGGCTGCAACGGCGTGGTGATTGGTGCGCTGCAGAGCGACGGCACGGTGGACGTGGTCCGCTGTCAGCCCTTGGTGGATGCCGCTCACAGGCTGGGTATGGGGGTTACGTTTCACCGCGCCATTGACCGCAGCCGCAACCTCGTTGAGGCGCTGGAGGCCGTTGTGGAGCTGGGCTGCGAGCGCGTGCTCACGTCTGGCGGAAGGCCATACGCATGGGACGGCGTTGTCCTCCTATGGCAGCTGGTGGAGCTTGCGGCGGGGCGCATTTCAGTGATGGCTGGCTCGGGCATCACGCCGAGCAATGCGGCCAAAATTGCCCAACTCTCCGGCGTTCGCGAGCTGCACGGAACCCTGCGCTCGCGCCGCGTACAGGCGATGTTCCGTAACCCTTGCTTCGACACCGACGAGGAGTATGGCATCTGGGAAACGGACGTGAATTTGGTGAGGGAAACTATTTCAAAATTTGAAAATTTGAAGATTTGAAGATTTGAAGATTTGAAGATTGCGGCGTCGCACATCGCATAGTCGCATATCGCATATCGAATTAAAAAATGTAAACACAATGAGACTTCTATTTTTATTTGCCGCTCTTGCGCTCAGCGTGGGCGAGGCGGTGGCGCAACAGGCGCGGTACGTATTTTTGTTCATCGGCGATGGTATGGGCGCGGGCGCGGTAACGCTCACCGAGGCTTACCTCGCGGCGAAGGAGGGCAGCAAGGTGGGCAGCAAAAGCCTCGCGTTTTCGGCGCTGCCGGTGGCGGGGATGATGACCACCTACTCGGCCAACAACCTCACCACATGCTCGGCGGCATCGGCCACGGCCTTTGCCTGCGGCCAAAAAACCAACAACGATATGCTGGGCGTTACGCCCGACGGCAAGCCGCTTACCAGCATCGCCAGCCGCCTCAAGGCGCGCGGATTCAAGGTGGGTATTACCACCAGCGTGAGCGTTGACCACGCGACGCCCGCCGGATTTTATGCGCATCAGCCCCGTCGTGGCATGTACTACGAGATTGCCTGCGAGCTGCCGCAAAGCGGATTTGATTTCTTCGCAGGCGCAGGATTTGTAAAGCCTACGGGCAACGATGGCAAGCAGGAAAACGTGATTGCGGTGGCCGAAAAAAATGGCTACGCGGTGGTGCGAAGCCTCGCCGCCTGCACCGCATCGGCTGCGCCAAAGATCATCCTGATACAGCCCGAAAGCAAGAATCAGAAGGACTTTCCGTACGTGCTCGACAAGACGGACGACGACTACACGCTGGCGCAAATCACCACCATTGCCATCGATAAGCTGCTCAACCCGAAGGGATTTTTTCTGCTCGTGGAGGGCGGAAAGGTTGACTGGGCCTCGCACGACAACGATGCTGGCGCGATGGTGGGCGAGGTGGTGGACATGGATAACGCCGTGGTGGTGGCGCTCGATTTTTACAAAAAATATCCGAAGCAAACCCTCATCGTCGTTACCGCCGACCACGAAACCGGCGGCTTGGGCGTGGGCTACAGCGGCTCGTCGGACATCGTTGCGCTCACGCGGCACACCGCCTCCGTTACGCGCCTACATGCGCTGCTGGCCGACACCGTGTCGTTCGCCGAGCTGCGCACGTGGCTGGCCGATAGCATGAGCTACGCGCCCAACTACACCGACGAGCTGACGTTGCGCCAGCTCTTTGCACAGCACGCCAGCTCTACGCCGCGCAACGACCGCTCGCGCCGTATGCTGAACCGCAGCCGCGAGCTGGGCAACAGCATTGTCCGCATGGTGAGCGCCGCGCATGGCGCCACGTACAGCACCTACAACCACACCGGCACTATGGTTCCGGTGTTCGCCATTGGCGCGGGCAGCGAGCTGTTTACCGGCAAAATCGACAACAGCGACATCCCCAAAAAAATCGCGAAGGCAACGGGAACCGAATGGAAGTAATGCGGCCATGACAACCGAACGATTTCTCAACCGCTTTGCCGAGCAGCCGAGCTTTGCGCAGCTGATGGCGCAGCTGAGGCAGCCCGCAGCCTGCGTGCACGCCAGCCATCTTGCTGGCTCGGCGCGAAGCGTGCTGGGCGCGGCGGCGGCGAGGCAGCTGGGCGGGCTGCACCTGTTCATCCTCAACGAGCGCGACGAGGCCGCCTACTTCTACAACGACTTGTACAACCTGCTTGGCGAGCGCGACGTGCTGTTTTTTCCATCGAGCTACCGTCGCAGCATCGCCCACGGCGAGGAAGATTCTGCCGCCGCCATTCAGCGCACCACCGCGCTGGCGGCCATTGCTGAGGCGGGTAAGCGCAAGCAATTGCTGGTGGTGGGCTACCCCGAAAGCGTGGCCGAAAAAGTGGTGTCGGGCGAGGCGCTGCAGCGCAATACGCTTACGCTGCACGTGGGCGAAAAGCTGGGGATGGACTTCGTGCGCGACACGCTGCTGGAGTACCTGTTCGAGCGCTGCGACTTCGTGTACGAGCCGGGGCAGTTCGCCATTCGCGGCAGCATCATCGACGTGTTTTCGTACTCCGACAGCAAGCCGTACCGCATCGACTTTTTTGGCAACGAGGTGGAGAGCCTGCGCAGCTTCAACCTCAACACCCAGCTGTCGGACGAAAAGCGCAGCGAGGTGGAGATTGTGCCCAACCTGCGACGTACGGAAAGCGAGCGGATTTCGCTCTTCGACTTCGTCGGCAAGCAAAGCCGCGACAAGGGTTTTGGCGTTACCGCGTGGGTGAACGACCTGAGCTTTGCCGCCGAAAAAATCAACGCTATGGCCGACGGCAAAACGGCTGCCGATAAGGATTTTTCGGCGGTTGTCATCGGCAGCGCGGAGCTTGAAAATTCGCTACGCGGGCTGCGCCGGGTGCTCCTGAGCAAGCCTGTGAGCGGCTCGCAGCAAGGGATGAGCGAGTGCGCCTTTGGCACCGCATCGCAGCCCGCGTTCAACAAAAACTACGAGCTGCTGGCCAGCACGCTGCTCGAAAATGAGGCCGCAGGCTACGCCAACCTGCTGCTCACCGAAAGCCTGCTGCAGGCCGAGCGGCTCGACGGTATCCTCACCGGCATGGCCTCGGCATCGCCCGCGGCGCAACGGCACAGCAAGCTCTACGAGCAGCTGCCGCTGGTGCTCCACGAGGGCTTCACCTGCCACGCATCCAAGCTGTGCTGCTACACCGACCACCAGCTCTTTGCCCGCTACCACCGCTACAAGCTGCACGGGGCGCCCGAAAAAAGCGAGCAGCTCACCATTCAGGAGCTCAACTCGCTGCAGGTGGGCGACTACGTGGTGCACATCGACCACGGCGTGGGAACCTTTGGCGGGCTGGTGAAGCAGCGCGTGGCCAACGGCAAAATGTGCGAGTTCATCAAGATCACCTACCGCGACGGCGACGTGCTCATGGTGAGCGTGCACGGCCTGCACCGCATCTCGCGCTTCCGCGGACGCGAAGGGGGTGAGCCGCCAAAAATTTATAAGCTCGGAAGCGGTGCGTGGCAACGCCTCAAGAGCGCCGCCAAGAGCAAGGTGAAGGACATTGCCCGCGACCTGATTAAGCTCTACGCGCAACGCAAGCAAACGCAGGGCTTCGCCTTCGCGCCCGACACCTACATGCAGCACGAGCTCGAGGCCTCGTTCATGTACGAGGACACGCCCGACCAGCTCAAGACCACGCTGGCCGTGAAGTCCGACATGGAGGCCGAAGCGCCGATGGACAGGCTGATTTGCGGCGACGTGGGATTTGGCAAAACCGAAATTGCCATTCGCGCCGCGTTCAAGGCTGTGGCCGACAGCAAGCAGGTGGCCGTGCTGGTGCCCACCACGCTGCTCGCCCTGCAGCACCACAAAACATTTTGCCGACGCCTGCGCCACTTCCCCTGCCGCACCGAGTACCTGAGCCGCTTCAAGAGCGCAGGCGAGGTGAAGGCCATTGCGGACGATTTGGCCGAGGGCAAAATCGACATCATCATCGGCACCCACAAGCTGCTGGGAAAGGGCGTCAGCTTTAAGGATTTGGGGTTGCTCATCATCGACGAGGAGCAAAAATTCGGCGTGGCCGCCAAGGAAAAATTGCGCCAGCTGCGCCTCGATGTGGATACGCTCACGCTTACGGCCACGCCGATTCCGCGCACGCTACAGTTTTCGCTGATGGGCGCACGCGACCTCTCGGTGATACACACTCCGCCACCCAACCGGCAGCCGGTGGCCACCGCCGTGCACACCTTCGACGAGGATGTCATCCGCGAGGCCGTGGAGCAAGAATTGGCGCGGGGCGGACAGGTGTTTTTTGTGCACAACCACGTGAAGGATATTGCCGACATAGAGGGCATCGTGCGCCGCATTTGCCCTCGCGCACGCACCACCTGCGCACACGGCCAAATGGAGGGCAACGAAATGGAGAAGCGCGTCATCGACTTTGTGCTCGGCGAGTACGACGTGCTGGTGGCCACCAGCATTGTGGAGAACGGCATCGACATCCCCAACGCCAACACCATCATCATCAACGACGCGCACCACTTTGGCCTGAGCGACCTGCACCAGCTGCGCGGCCGCGTGGGACGTAGCAACCGCAAGGCGTACTGCTACCTGCTGGCGCCGCCCGAAAGCCTGCTGTCCGGCGATGC
>JAITOI010000149.1 GCA_031289995.1 Prevotellaceae bacterium
ACAGCCGCTGGAAGCGATGTTACAGCCGCTGGAAGCGATGTTACAGCCGCTGGAAGCGATGTTACAGCCGCTGGAGCGGCATCTCCGCTACCAATAACGGCATTGGCTTTCGCCCCAGGGCTGCTCAAATCCTCACTCCTTCAGCTTCACCTCACCGCCGCCAAACACCGCCGTTGCGTCAATCACGAGCACCTTTTTTTCGTCGATGGCGAAGCTCGGTGCGGGGCGGCTGTCAACGAAGCTGCCGCAGAAGGAGGCGCTCTGGTGCAGCTCCACGCGCCAGTCGATGGGCAGGTAGAGCACCACGCCGCCAAACACGCAGGTAACCTCGAGGCGGTGCTCGCCTTCGGTTAGCTGCGCGTCGCTCAGGTCGAGCTCAATGCCGCCAAACACGCAGGTGATATCGCCGCCGCGAAACTCCTTGAGGTCGAGCTTCTGGTGGCGGCCCGAAAACACCACGGTGTAGTCCACGTAGCCCGCCTTCTGCCAGAAATGCGTATGCGAGCGGTCGCGGGGCGAATGGCTGCAATCGCAATCGTGGTTGTAGTCGTTGCTTGCGTCCACTAATTTTTTGTGCAGCCGCACCCAGCGCTGGTGGCTGCAGCGGTGGAACATGGAGCGCGCAACCACCACCAGCCCCACGGCAATGAGCACCGCCGCCAAGCCGTTTTTGCGCAACGACTCACAGCTGGCGAACTCGGGCTTGCGTAGCAGCAAAAATCCGCCCACCAGCAGCAGCGCAAGGCCGAAAAAAAATTGCTGGCGGCTGAGCAGGAGCAGGAGGCCAAAGACGCACAGCAGCGACGGCCACGAGAAGACCACGTGGCGGTACTCGGGCGGCAGCGTGCCGTTGTTGAACATGATGAGCAGCACGCCGGCGGCCACGATGAGCAGGCCTATCACGGCCGCCCGAAAAGATGTAGAAGTGTAGCGTTTCATTTGCAAATGGTTTTAAAAAAATGTTGCGGCAAAAGTAGCCTCAGCCTCGCGCACCGCCAAGCGAAAATCTTTGCCTGCGGGAAAAACACCGACTAACGGCGTGTTTTTGCCGACAAACAGCGCCTGTCGTTCCGCTAAATTCCCGCCAATTTTTTTATGTCGTTCAGCTTGTTGAGCGCCTCGATGGGCGTGATGATGTTGAGGTCGGTGTTTTTTATTTGGTCGCGGATTTGCGTCAGCACGGGGTCTTCGATGTCGAAAAACGAGAGCTGCAAACCCTCTACAGGCTTTGCCCGGCGCGGGCTTGGCTTGGATGGGGTAGGGCTGCCGGTAGGCTCAGCTTTTTGCTCCAGCTCGCGCTGCAGCTCGGTGGCGCGCTCCACCACGCTGCGCGGCATGCCCGCCATTTGCGCCACGTGGATGCCGTAGCTGTGCACGCTTCCGCCCGGCGTCAGCTTGCGCAGGAAGATGACCTTGCCGTCCACCTCCTTGATGGCGATGCTGTAGTTTTTGATGCGGGCAAAAATATTTTCCATTTCGGTGAGCTCGTGGTAGTGCGTGGCGAAAAGAGTTTTGGCCTTGGCCGTGGGGTGCTCGTGGATGTACTCCACCATTGCGCGGGCAATGGCGATGCCGTCGTAGGTGCTGGTGCCGCGCCCGATTTCGTCGAGCAGGATGAGGCTTTTGTCCGAAAGATTGTTGAGGATGCTGGCGGCCTCCTGCATCTCGACCATGAAGGTAGATTCGCCCTGCGAGATGTTGTCCGACGCGCCCACGCGGGTAAAAATTTTGTCCACCACGCCCAGCGTAGCCTTGCTGGCGGGCACGTAGCAGCCCACCTGCGCCATGAGCGCGATGAGCGCCGTTTGCCGCAGCAGCGCAGACTTGCCGGACATGTTGGGCCCGGTGAGGATGATGATTTGTTGGGTGCTGCTGTCGAGCATCACGTCGTTGGCCACGTAGCTTTCGCCGGGCTGCATCAGCAGCTCGATGACGGGGTGACGGCCCTGCCGGATGTCGATGGCGTTGTCGGTGGTGAGCGTCGGGCGGCAGTAGTGGCGCTGCTGGGCAAGCAGGGCGAAGTTGAGCAGGCAGTCGAGCTGCGCCACCAGCGTGGCGTTGTGCTGTATTGGCGCAATGTACTCGAGCAGGCTCACCACGAGTGCGCTGAAAATTTGCTGCTCGATGGCGATGATTTTTTCCTCGGCGCCGAGAATTTTTTCCTCGTAAACCTTGAGCTCGTCGGTGATGTAGCGCTCGGCGTGGGTGATGGTTTGCTTGCGCACCCAGGTGCTCGGAACCCTGTGGCGGTGGGCGTTGCTGACCTCGATGTAGTAGCCAAAAACGGAGTTGTACTTCACCTTGAGCGAGGAGATTCCGGTCTTGCGAATCTCGCGCTCCTGCACCTCCATGAGGTAGTCTTTGCCGCAGCTCATCGCCTTGCGCAGCTCGTCGAGCTCAGCGCTCACGCCGCTCACGATGACCTCGCCCTTGCCCACCTGCGAGGCGGGGTCGGGCATCAGCTGCGCCTTGATGACCTCGCGGATGGAGTCGCAGGCGTTGAGCTGTTCGGCGATGCGGCAAAAGTTGGCCTCGCCGGCATCCGCGCACGCGAGCTTGATGCCGCTCACGGCCTCGAGCGCCCGCCCCAGCTGCACCATTTCGCGCGGGTTGATGCGCCCCACGGCGGCCTTCGACACGAGGCGCTCCAAGTCGCCCACGTTGCGGACAAGGGCTGCCAGCGCCTTGCGTAGCGGCGCGTGGTTGAGGTAGTGCTGCACCATGTCGAGCCGCGCGTTGATTTGCAGCACCTCCTTGAGCGGCAAGGCCAGCCAGCGCCGCAGCAGGCGTCCGCCCATGGGCGTGAGGGTGTAGTCGAGGCAGCTGAGCAGCGTGCGCGCGCTTTCGTTGGGCGAGGTAAACAGCTCGAGGTTGCGCACCGTGAACTTGTCGAGCCACACGTAGCGGTCTTCGTCCAGCCGCGAAATTTGGGCGATGTGCTTCACCTGCGTGTGCTGCGTAATTTCGAGGTAGAAGAGGATGCCGCCCGCGGCGGTGCAGCCGTTGACGAGCTCGTCGATGCCGAAGCCTTTGAGCGAGGGCACGCCAAAATGGTTGAGCAGCTTGTCGCGCGCGGCGAAGGGCGAGAGCGCCCACTCGTCGAGCTTGTAGGTGTAGAAGCGCGTGCCAAAATTTTCGGTGAACTGCGCAGCCATGCTTTTTTCGAACAGCACCTCTTTGGGCGCAAGGTTGGTGAGCAGCTTATCCACGTACTCGAGGCTGCCTTCGGCCACGTAAAATTCGCCGGTCGAAACGTCGAGGAACGCAACGCCCGTCTGGTTTTTGGCGAAGTACACGCAGGCCAAAAAGTTGTTCTCTTTGTGCTCAAGAACGCTGTCGTTGACCGTTACTCCGGGCGTTACCAGCTCGGTGATGCCGCGCTTGACGATGTGTCCAGCTTTGACCAATCGCGGGTCTTCGAGCTGGTCGCAAACGGCCACTCTCAGCCCCGCCCGCACCAGCTTGGGCAGGTAGGTTTCCACCGCGTGGTACGGAAATCCGGCCAGCTCGGTCATGGCCGCTGCGCCGTTGCTGCGCCTGGTGAGCGTGATGCCCAGCACCTCGCTGGCCTTGATGGCGTCGGCGCCGTAGGTTTCGTAAAAGTCGCCCACGCGCATCAGCAAAATGGCGTCGGGGTAGCGCGCCTTAAACTCGTTGAACTGCCGCGCGAGCGGCGTTTCTTTGTCCTTTCTAAGTAGAGGTATTTCTTGTTCCAATTGGGTTGTTTTTTGTGCGGCAAAAGTACAAAAAAAAATAACTCACCCGCACCCAGCTCCCTCCCGCTCAGCTCCAAAAACCTCCCCGAATGCCGGTTTTAATACCTTACTTATCAGCTTGCTAAAAAAAAATCTGCAAATTTTCTGCAAAGTAGCATGTTATTTCCACTAAAAGTAGTACTTTTGCACCGCCAAAAGTTGCGATTGTTTATTGCAAAAGGCTTGATGATAACTATTTATTGATGGTATGACTAATTCTGCGCTATTCCTGGTGGTGTTTGTTACCGCCCTGTTTTTGGTGATAGCTGCGCTGGTGCTGGCGCGGCTGCTGGCCCCGCATTCGACCAACGCGCTCAAGGGCGAGCCTTACGAGTGCGGCATTCCCACGCGCGGCACGTCGTGGATGCAGTTCCGGGTGGGCTACTACCTGATTGCGATTCTCTACCTCGTGTTCGACGTGGAGACGGTGCTGCTGTTTCCGTGGGCGGTGGCAGTAAAAAGTTTGGGCATGCAAGGCTTGTTTTGTGTGCTGTTTTTTTTGGTAATACTCACGCTGGGACTTGTCTATGCGTGGAAAAAAGGAGCATTGGTATGGAAGTAAAAGACATCGCAATTCCCAACATGAAGTACGCGGACTTCAACGACAACGAGTACCTCGAGGGCTACGTGCAGGAGCTGCGCAAGAATGGGGTAAATATTTTCGTGGGAAAAATCAGCGACTTCATCAACTGGGGTCGGTCAAATTCGGTGTGGCCGCTTACGTTTGCCACCAGCTGTTGCGGCATCGAGTTCATGTGCGTGGGCGCGGCGCGGTGCGACTTTGCCCGCTTTGGCTGGGAGGTTACGCGCAACAGCCCGCGGCAGGCCGACGTGGTGTTTGTGTGCGGCACTATTGTGCACAAAATGGCACCGGTGCTCAAGCGCCTGTACGACCAGATGGCCGAGCCGCGCTACGTGATGGCCATTGGCAGCTGCGCCATTAGCGGCGGGCCGTTCAAGGAGTCGTACCACGTGGTGAAAGGCGTGGACGAGGTGATACCGGTGGACGTGTTCATCCCCGGCTGCCCGCCCCGCCCCGACGCCGTGCTGTACGGCATGATGCAGATGGC
>JAITOI010000152.1 GCA_031289995.1 Prevotellaceae bacterium
TCATTTCAAAAGTGTAATTGCCATAAGCCCCACCACCACCTCGTTTGAGAGCGTCTTCAGGCCGAATGTTTTCAAGGTTTTACGGGGGTTGAGCGGCAGGTCGAGGATGATGCCCGCGCCGCCGTCAATGCGCCGGCTCATCACCGTTGTGCCGCCCATGTCGCCGCCGGTAAGGTTGCCAATGCGGAGGTCAGCGCCAAGGTCGCGCGACACAAGGCCGGTCTTGAGGTGCACGCGGTAGGGTCGCGGCTCGCGGAGGCGGAAGGCGTGGCCGTCGGCAAAGTAGTCTTGCTCGATGGGCGCCCAATTGTCGGGTGGCGTGAGCAGTAGGCTGTCGCGGCTTCCGTCGGTGTAGTCGAACCACAGCATAGCGTTGGCAATGTGGCACTGCATGGGGTTTGTGGTGCCCACCAAAAGCAAGTAGCCGTGCGATGCGCTGCCGTTTATGGGCATGGTAATTTCGTTCGGGTAGCTATCCCAGAGCGAGGTGAAGCACACATTTTTTTCGCCTTGCGCGATGCTGAAAGGCAAGCCCAGCGGCGTTTGTAGCGTTCCGTTGTGGGGCAGGGCACGTAGGGCGGAATCGTTCACCGTCGCCGTTTCCAGCGGATGGCACCACTCGCCGATACCTTGCGTGGGCACTTGCAGCGTGGTGTAGGGCGAGCGCGGCGAAAGGTAGCGGTTGGAAAAGATGTCGGTAACGGATGCGTTGAGAATTTTATCGAGCGAGATGGGCGTGTGCGCTCCGCTGGATGCCTTTGCCGACGCGGGCTGCAGGGGCAATGCGGGAGTTGCGTTGACGGTAATTTCTACGGGCTGCCACCAGCTCATTTCGCCCTGCGCCAGCTGCACAAACAGGGTACGAATTCCTCCCTCACCGGCAACTACACCGCTAATGCTGTTGGATGTTTTGCGCGGCGAAGCCAAAACGCCTTGCGGGTCGTGCAGCTCTTTCAGCTCGTTTTGGGTGGACAAATTCCAAGCCTCGCCAACACTTGCCAAGCCTTTGCCGACGGGCGTTTGCAGAGGTTTACCACCCCACTCTATTTCGACCCGAACAGCTGAGCTGGAGCTGGCAATTGTTGCCCCAATTTCTACCAGCGGGTAACCCACCGCATCGCCAACAAGCGTCCATTTGGCGGGCTTTCCGTCCACCTTCAGCGAGGCAATTCTATCGCTCTGCGCCTGCACCTGCAAGGCTACATGGAGGGAAGTTTTGGAAATCGTATATGCGTCCAACACCTTGCCGTTGCTCGCTTTCCGCTCGAATGCGTAGGCGACATCCGCCCTTTCTACCGCCGCCTTATTCCAGTCTTTTGGAAAGCCTGGGCGGATGACAACGCGGCGATGCAAGGCATCCGGCGTGATGCCGAACAAGCCCTCAACAATGGCCCGCGAGGCGATGCCGATGGGGTCGCCAAAGTCACGGTAGCACTCGCCTCGCGCCGCATCGTAAAAGCTGATTTGCCCGTAGTTTCCTGGGCTTGCGCCAAGGTACTGTCCGTCGAGAATGGCGCCCTTAAATATGCGAAACGCCTCGTCTGCCCTGCCCGCCTGCCAGTACGCCAGCGCGGTGTGGTAGGTTTCGGCAAACGCAACGTTGTTGATAGACCAAGCGTAGGGCATCCACGTCGAGGTCGAGAGCGCGTAAAACGTAGTATCCATCAGCCCTGCGGCGCGGATGGGTAGGTGCGGAATAAGCTCGTCAACGTAGCGCGTGGCCTGATAATTTTGGAACGGGTCGCCCAACCCTTCATCGATGGCGTGGTACACCGTCCACAGCGCAGCGCTGGTGTGCACTCGTTTTGCGCCCATAAAGTCGACGTATTCCGCCCACCAACCTTTGCTACCGAGCCACAGCTTTTCGCTCACCGCCTTGCGGATTTTTTCGGCTTCGTCGGCGTATGGGCGAGGGTCTTTTCCCAGCATTTGCGCCAGCTCAGCAGCGGTTTTGTTGGCGTTGTAGTTGTAGGCCGATGAGTGGGTCACGCCGCCGCTGTTGTACTGCAAAGCGTCGCTTGCCCAGATGCAGCAGTAGGCATCGTAGAGGCCGTCGTTGTTGGGGTCGAAGTTGCGCTTTTCCCAAGCCAGATGGCTCTCCAGCACAGGCCAGAGCAGGCGCACGCGGGCGGTGTCGCCGTTGTAGCGGAAGTGCCAAAGCAGCTCGTCGATGTAGGCGAGATTCATGTCGTAGTGGTTCATCACGTTGCTGCGATTGGGATAGCGGCTGATGTAGCCGTTGCTGTACATCGGCGTGCCCCACTTCTTGAGGGCGCGAGCAAAGTTCAGCGCGGTGTCCTGCGAGGGGTGAGGAATGCTGGGCGCAACGCTCGTTACCTGCGCGGCAGCATAGCCGTCAAAGTGAGTGCGGGCGCGGTCGTGCCAGCCGAGCACGTCGCCCACGTATGCCGCCCTCCAACCGGGCAACGGCATCCGCCATCCGATAGCTCCGTGCTGCCAAGCCGTGCCATCCCACACGCCGTCGGCGGCGACTGCTAAAGCTCCTCCAATGGGGTTGATGTAGGGGTCAGGCGTGCTTATCCGCAGGGCTTGCGCTGTCTTGCTTCGCGCCGCTTCGGATTGGGCAAAAACGGCAGGAATTTTTTCGTAGGACAGCTCTACTTCATCCGACGAGGTATTTTGCAATGCAACGTAGTATTCGTGGCCTTGTTGCAGCGTCCATCTTAGCTCCAAAATATTTTCGGGAAGCACGTGCATGCTCGCTCCAAGCGGCGCCCAGCCTGACATGCGGAAGCTGCTGCTGCCGCTGGCAAACGCGAGCTCGAAGGCGTTGTTGCGAAGCGAGAACTTGTTGCCTACGCAATCTTCGGGCTTCAGCTCAAAGCAATTTGGCGGGTCAACGCCGAGGTCGCCGTTGCGCGAAAATTTCTTGCCGCTTGCTCCACCGTAGTGCATCATTACCTCCCGCTCAACCCAAGCTGGGCTTTGCTTGGAGAAGCTTGGAGGGATGCTGATTTTTATCACCAGGCCATCAGCCTCGCTCATCGCAAGCACGTCAACCCTCAATTTGCCGAACACAGAATCGCTCAACAAGTAGGTCATGCGACCCGGATTGTAGCGGGCTTCGACCTCGTCAAACCCGCTCAGCCACTTGCTTTGCGAAGCGTTGGCAAGTCCGAGCTTGATGTTGCCACCCATACCGGGCAGGTAAAGTCCGAACTCCGGAAGGTCGCCCGCCTCAACGCGAAACGCAGTGTGCGAGCCGTACAGCGCACGGTTGAACTTGCGGTCGCCGTTGCGAATAACGTACTCTTCGCCTTCGGGATGGTAGCGCATTTGGCGCGGCTTGTTGTGCCAATACTGCGCCGACACAAGGATGGGGCACAGGATGAGAGGCAGGATGAAATGCAGGAAAGTCTTTTTCATCACGGCAATTTTTCAAGATTTTCCCACCGCACATTCCAGCTGCCATCCTTAGGGAAGCCCGGATTTTCGACCGTGCAGCCGTCCCAACCCGCGCACATCATGGCAATGGCGGTGAGCAATCCGCCGTTGCCAGGGAGGTAAACACGCAGGCGACTGTCCTGATAGTTGTGGCCATTCACGAGGTAGGTGTTGGTGCGCTTGTCCATCAGCAGCGCGTCCACGGCCTGCTGCGGGTTGCCCATGCGGGCTGCGCACATGGCCACCATCGGGTAGTCCCAGCCCCATGTTTCGTTCCAATTCCACTTGTCCCAAATCCAATTCAGCGTGTTCTGCATAATGCCATGCTCGAGCAGGCGGCTTTCGGGCAAGATGCCCACTGCGCCTAAGACTGCGGGGTGGTCGGAGGTGAAGCGAATGTCGGTGTAGGTGTCGAGCGCGTTTTCGGAGGCGAGGTAGAGCGAGTCTTTATGCGCCAGCGGCGAGAGCTTGTCCGCCACCTCGTCCCACTTCGCGTTGCGCGGCAGGCCTTGCCTTTCGCGCCACAGGTTGGCCGTTTTGAGCGCGTAGAGCCAGTACGAAACTTCGAGCGGAGGGTTCACCGTTTCCGAGGCACGCAAGGTTTCCTGCGCCGCAATAATGCCCTTCAAAATGTAGCGGTCGCGCGCCGCATCGTAGTCGGCAAACGAGGCCATGAAAGCCGCCGTGGTGTCCACCAAATGCGCGTAGCGCTTCACAAATTCGTCCGACGGATGGTTGCGGTACAGCAGCTCCAGCATGTAAATAATGTGCGGCTGCTGCCAGATGAGGAACGAGCCAACGCTCGACGGCGCTTCGGCTCCCGAGGGGTCGGTCATCTTCATCCAGCGTGCGCCAGCAAAGCCTTGCCGGGCGGCGATTTCGCGAGCTGTGGGCAAAACGGTTTCGTACCAATCCATGCTGCGAAGCAACAGCGAATCGTGGCGCCACAACGGGAAATGCGCGGCGTGCCACCACTGCATTTCGAGGTGAAATTTGCCGAACCAGCTGTTGTAGGTCAAGCCTGTTTCCTGCGGCGGATACATGCCCGCGCACTGAATGGCGAGCAGGTATTGCGACAGCACTACGCGACGCTCCAGCTCAGCTGCGCGAGGGTCGGTGCACGACGAAAAATCGACCACCCCACCCTGCTCCCAAAACCTTTGCCAGTGGGCGGCGGAGGCGGAGAAGACCTCTCCCTGAACCAGCTCTTTTTTGGTGGGTTGAAGGGCTGGTGCAAGCTCGCACACCAGCTCAAAATTATCCTCTTGCGGCGCAAGCGCAATGCGGTGTTGCGACGACTGCACCGTCGCCCTACCTCGCCACGAAAGCTGCACGTAGTACACCGCGCTATCCAGCGTCCGCTTTAGCGTGAGCGAACTGTCGGTTTGGGTAAGGATTTCGGTGTGGTGCCGGTCGGGTACATCCCAACGGCAGGCGTCGTCGGAGTGCTGGGCGGTGGGGTAAGGAAATCGCAGCGCAATTTTCAGCTTGCCCTTTGCGAACAGCGGCGAGGTTATGTGCGCCGACACCGCGTCCCGCTTGGGATGCACGGCGGTGAGCACGCGCACGCTGTCGCCGTCGAGCTCGAAGCGGCTGCTGATGCTGCCCGTCCACAAGTCGAGCCGCTGGCGGATGTTGCCAACATCTGCGGGCGACTGGATGCCCTCGAACCCAAGCAGACCAAGGTGCAGGCGGTGCGGGTTGGCGCGAAGGTAGCTCACCGCTTCGCGTGCACGTTCCTTGTCCTTAATCTGCACCGAGTACAACTCTTCGCGTCCGCGAAAGCTGTAGCTGCGCAAGGCTTCGGCGGGCTGATAGCCGTTTGTGTTCGGAAAGCTGTGCCATCCCCAGCTGCTCTGCGTGCCAAGCGGGACGCCGTTTGCGTACACATTGGGGAACGTTTGAAGACCGGTGGCATCCACCGTGAAGGCAAAGTTTCCGTTGCCCACGGAGAGCGATGAGAGGCTGTCGAATGCCGTAACCAGCGGCGAA
>JAITOI010000206.1 GCA_031289995.1 Prevotellaceae bacterium
AACGCCACCTTGCTATCCTCCTCCGCCAGCGCCAGCAGCAAATGTTGTTCCTCGTTATGTTCCTCGTTATGTTCCATGTTATGCTCCCCGTTATGTTCCACGTTTTCCATCATTTTTTATTGAAAATATGTAGCAAAAGCAAAAACTCTTTCATAGCATTATTTATGTAATTTCCCAACATTTCAATATAGTTTAACGCAGCAAATAACTCCCATTGCAGCCCCCACAGCAGCAAAAATCATGTATAAAAGAGGCCTATTGTAAGCACGAAACCATAGTGTTGATGCGCGTTCACGAAAATTCGGGACAAAGTAAAGAAAAATTTCCCATACATCCAAATGTCACCTACAGACTATTTAACATTGCTGCCCTTTCGCCAAAGCAGAATAGCTGGCCTACGTAGCCCAAGTTTGGGGATTCCACCGTTTTTGTGTGGAGCTGGGTTTTGCAATGAATTGGGCTTGGCATGGAACCTCATTTCCACCTAATTTTTTCTTCAACAAAACCACGCTCACCAGCCGTGTGGTTCCGTGCCACTGCCCAACCCATTGCAAAACCTTATTGCTCTAAGGCAACCTTAGTAGCACAGCCGTTAACCCTGTTTCTTAAACCTTATTACCTTATTCGCATTTTCAATAAGGTAATAAGGTTATGTTACGTATGTTATCATTTGGCTACTAAGGTTTGCTTAGAAAACTAAGGTTTTGCAATGGGTTGAGCAATGGCACGGAACCTCATTTCCACACAAAAAATGGTATAACCTAATTTATAATGCCCCCTTAGTAGCCAAACGATGCGCATCTGCAGTCTTGCACACGGAGCACGGGCCTCATTCGGGGAACGGCCTACACCCGTGCGCCATGCAGAATGCTCGAAGCAGCGCCTCAAAAAAAAATTAGCCATAAAAGCGGTACGAACTGGGGAAGATAGTTACGCGATGCTGCAAAATCTTCCGCAGGGAGCAAAAAAATCATAATGATGAAATGAAAAAATCATAATGATGAGATGAAAAAATCATAATGATGAAATGAAAAAATCATAATGACGAAATGAAAAAATCATAATGACGAAATGAAAAAATCATAATGACGATTTTTTCGCGGTGTAATGATGATTTTTTGACGGAGAATAAGGCCTCTGCTCCGTGCGCAAAACCGCGACAGGTGGTCATTTCTACCATACTGCCATCCCTACGGGATTTTCACATTCTTCTTCTTTTTTTCACAGGTAGAACCTGCGGGGATAGCCGAAACAAGGTAGAACCTTGTTTCAACGGGAATTGGGCTAAAGCCCCCCCCTTGCCACAACCATTGGGGGCTTTAGCCCAATTCTAATTTTGCCATCGGTTTTAACCGATGGGAATCGATGAAAATCGATGAAAATCGATAGGAATCGACAAAAACCGACAAAACCGACAAAACCGACTGAAAACAATATAGCACCTCAAAAAAAGATTTACCCAAAAAAAATCCCCCCAAGCGAACCCAAAAACTCGCCAGGGGGATTTTTCCGTATTGCAGCGCCCGCTTTTGTTAGCGGATGAACAGCAGCTCCCGATATTTGGGCAGCGGCCACATCTGGTTGTCCACTATCAGCTCGAGCTTGTCGATGTGGTAGCGAATGGTTTCCATGAGGGGCACAATTTGGTCGTGGTAGGCGATGGCTTTTTCGCGCTCGCTTTCGATTTTGTTGGTGTTTTTGCGCTCGTTGACCATGTTGTCCACGCCGAGCGAAATTTCGTTGGTGTGGTTGGCAATGCGCTCGATGAGCAGGCGGTTTTGCGCGGAGATGGCCTTGCTTTGGTCTTCGGAAAAGAGGGTGGCAATTTTCGACACGTTGTCGATGAGGCGGCTCTGGTATTCGGTTGCCACGGGCACGATGTGGTTCAAGGCGAGGTCGCCCAGCACGCGCGATTCGATTTGGATTTTTTTGGTGTAGGTTTCCCACTTCACCTCGCAGCGCGAGTGCAGCTCTTTTTCGTTGAACACGTTTACGTCGGTAAACATTTTTACGCTTTGCTTGGTGAGGTCGTTGTCGAAGATGAGCGGCACGCTGGTTTCGCAGTCGAGGCCACGCTTGGCGGCTTCGGCCTTCCACTCGTCGCTGTAGCCGTTGCCGTCGAAGCGGATGGCGGCGCTCTCGTTGATGTACTTTTTCACCACCTCGAAGATGGCTTTTTCCTTCTCCTTGCCCTTGCCGATGAGGGCGTCCACTTCGGTGGAAAACTCGCCCAGCTGCGCTGCCACAGCGGCGTTGAGGGCAATCATGGCGGCGCCGCAGTTCTCCGACGAGCCTACTGCGCGGAACTCAAACCGGTTGCCGGTGAAGGCGAAGGGCGAGGTGCGGTTGCGGTCGGTGTTGTCGATGAAGAGCTCGGGGATGTGTCCGATGCCGAGCTTCAGCCCCGCTTTTTTGTCGATGACAATGGCCTCGTCGATTTTGGAGCTGGCCACCTTGTCGAGCACGGCGGAGATTTGCTTGCCGAGGAAGACGGAGATGATGGCGGGCGGCGCCTCGTTAGCGCCCAGGCGGTGGGCGTTGGTGGCGCTGCTGATGCTGGCCTTGAGCAGCGCGTTGTGGCGGTACACCGCCTTGAGGATGCAGGCCACGAAGGACACGAACTGCAGGTTGCTCTTGGCGTCCTTGCCGGGCGACAGGAGGTTGACGCCGGTGTTGGTGCCCAGCGACCAGTTGTTGTGCTTGCCCGAGCCGTTAATGCCCTTGAATGGTTTTTCGTGCAGCAGCACGCGGAATCCGTGGCGGCGAGCCACGCGGCGCATGGTTGACATCACGAGCAGGTTGTGGTCAACGGCGAGGTTGGTTTCCTCGTAGATGGGCGCAAGCTCGAACTGGTTTGGCGCAACCTCGTTGTGGCGCGTTTTGAGCGGGA
This sequence comes from Prevotellaceae bacterium, assembly GCA_031289995.1. The sequence continues at coordinate 2,891 of JAITOI010000206.1, forward strand.
TGCCGAGCTTGTAGGCCTCGATTTCGAGGTCGCTCATGTAGGCCAGCACGCGCGATGGGATGTGGCCAAAATAGTGGTCTTCGAGCTGCTGATTTTTGGCGCTGTCGTGCCCCATCAGGGTGCGTCCGGTGAGGAGCAGGTCGGGGCGTCCGGCGTAGAGCGCGTCGTCGATGAGGAAGTACTCCTGCTCCCAGCCCAGGTAGGAGTAGCACTTGCTCACGTTGGGGTCGAAGTAGCGGCACACCTTGGTCGCGTTTTTGTCGACCGCCGTCAGGGCTTTGAGGAGCGGCGCCTTGTAGTCGAGCGCCTCGCCGGTGTAGGAGATGAACACGGTTGGGATGCAGAGCGTGTCGCCCACCACGAAGGCTGGCGATGCGGGGTCCCAGGCCGAGTAGCCGCGCGCCTCGAAGGTGCTGCGAATGCCGCCGCTCGGGAAGCTCGAGGCATCCGGCTCTTGCTGCACCAGCAGCTTGCCCGAAAAGTCCTCCACCATTCCGCCCTTGCCGTCGAGCTCCGCAAACGAGTCGTGCTTTTCGGCGGTGCCGCCGGTGAGGGGCTGAAACCAGTGCGTGTAGTGGGTTGCGCCCATTTCCATAGCCCATGTTTTCATGCCCTGCGCCACCTCTTCGGCAATGGCGTGGGAGAGCGGTGCGCCCGTGGAGATGGCGCTGCTCAAGGTTTTGAAGGTACCCTTGGAGAGGTACTTTCCCATTTTCTCGAGCGAGAAAACGTTTTGGCCAAAGTACTCGGACACGCGCGTTCCGGTGTCCACCTTGGCTGCTTTTTTGTTGAACGCTTCGTCGAGAAGCTTAAAACGCAGAATACTCATAATGCTTAATTTTTTTGGTGATGATTATTTTGAAAATTGGTTGTTGATGCTCACTTGAGGTGGATGTTATTTTGGCGGCACATCTCAATCATTTCGTCGCTCCACAGCGATGCCTGCACCTCGCCAACGTGTGCGCAGCGAAGCAAAAACATGCACAGCCGGCTCTGGCCAATGCCACCGCCGACGCTGAGCGGCAGCCGGTCTTCGAGCAGCATACGGTGGAAGTGCAGGTCGCGACGCGCGGTGCAGCCTTCGATCTCGAGCTGCCGCAGCAGCGCGGCTTTGTCCACGCGGATGCCCATCGATGAGATTTCGAAGGCCGAATTGAGCACGTCGTTCCACAGCACGATGTCGCCGTTCAGCCCGCAGTGCCGCGCACCGGTGGGCGTGCTCCAGTCGTCGTAGTCGGGTGCGCGGCCGTCGTGCTTTTCGCCGTTGCTGAGCTTGGCGCCGATGCCGATGACGAAGATGGCGCCGTACTTTTTTGCGGCAGCTGCTTCGCGCTCGCGTGGCGACAGCTTGGGGTACTCGCGCAGCAAATCTTCGCTGTGCACAAACGTAATGCTGGCGGGCAGCGTAGGCGTGATGTGCGAGAAGGTTTCGTACACGTGTCGCTCGGTTTTTCGCAGCGCGGCGTAGATATTTTCTACCGTCAGCTTGAGAAAATCGAGGTTGCGGTCGGCCTCCGTAATCACGCGCTCCCAGTCCCACTGGTCAACGTAGAGCGAGTGGAGGTTGTCGAGCGTTTCGTCGGCGCGGATGGCGTTCATGTCGGTGTAGATGCCGTAGCCCGGCGCGACCTTGTAGGCGGCGAGCTTCACGCGCTTCCACTTGGCGAGCGAGTGCACCACTTCGACCTTAGCGCCGTCGAGGTCTTTGGCGGCAAACGATACGGCGTGCTCCGAGCCGTTAAGGTCGTCGTTGATGCCGGTGCCTGCCAGCACAAACAGCGGTGCTGTAACGCGCCTCAAGTCGAGCGTTCGCGCCAGCTCCACCGGAAAAAAATCTTTGAGCATCTTGATGGCCTGCTCCATTGTTTCGGGCGCCAGCAATGCTCGGTAGTCTGAGGGAATTTGCAAGTTCATTGTTTTTTTAATTTGGTTTGCGATTTGTGATATGCGATTTGCGACGTGCGACCATGCGACGTGCGACAATGCGATATGCGA
>JAITOI010000193.1 GCA_031289995.1 Prevotellaceae bacterium
TCTTACGTTGGCCGCAACGCGTCTTACGTCAGCCCGAGAAGCCCCGCATAGGACGCCACTGTCTTAATCCTAAACTCCTACAACTCCTAATTCCGCCCACAATTCCTCCCCTTCCTCCCCACCACCCTCTTTATCCACATATAGTACCCCGTAAGCGGCAACGTCGCCCCCAGCAATGCCGCCAGAAACGTGAGAATGCGGGTGGTGATGCCGCCCCAGCTGCCCACGTGCACGGCGTATATCCAGCCGCGCATCTTGCTCGATGTGGGGGCATCCTTGTAGTAGCTGGCCTCGGTGATGTGGCCGGTGTGCGGGTCGAAGGCGTAGCTGTCGGAGGCTCGGCTGTTGACCGTGCTCGATAGCGCAACGGAGGCTCGGCCGTCCTGCATGGTGATGCTCTTGTGGCGGGGGTAGAGCGTTCGCAGGCTGTCGACGACGGACTGCCACTGCCGGTAGTTGACCCTGCCGGTGGCTTGCCCGCCGCCGCCTCCACGGTAGCCTCTGCCTTCGCGCTGTCCGCCTTCGACGCCGTCGGGACGTCCGCCGCCGCGGTTGCCTCTGCCTTCATGCAGGGAGTCGCGGGCGTATTCGGGACGTCCGTCGCCGCGGTTACCTCGTCCTTCGCGCGGGCTGTCGTCGGTGGAAGCATCGGAGCTATCGTCCGCGCTGTCGCTGCGTTCGGGGGTGGCGGTGGCCGATTGCGGCGCAGCTCCGCGATGCCCCATTTGCGGCGCCTCGAGGCCGAAGACGCGGTAGAAGCCGTTGCGGTACCAGCTGAACGAGTAGGTCAGCCCGGTGAGCGACATGGCCAGCAGCAGCACGAAGGCGTAGACCCCTCCGGCCACGTGCAGGTCGTGCCAGAACCGCCGCCAGCCGTAGGTCAGCTTCACTTGCAGGCGGAGCCGCAGAGCCTTCCTCGTTTTCGGTATCCAGATGATGAGGCCGGAGATGAGCACGAACACGAAGAGCAGCGTGCTGACGCCAACAACAGTCTTGCCCAGCGAAAAGCTGCCGTCGCGCTTGAAGCTCCCCATCAGCCAGCGGTGCAGCTGGCGCATGACGGTGAAGAAATTGCGCTGCGGCCCCAGCTGCATGTCGCGAATTTCACCCGTGTAGGGGTCAACGTAGATGGCAGCCCCTCGTCCCTGCCCGTTGAGGCTCATCCGGTAGCACCGCCTCGGGTCGTTGGGGATTTGTACGCCGGCAATGGATAGCGTGTCGGGCAGCTCCGCCTGAACAGCGCGCACCAGCCGCCCGACGGGAATTGCTTCCTCCTTCTGCTCGTCCACGAAGTAGCGCGAGGGGTTGCTCCACTCCGTGATTTCGGTTTCGAACACCAGCATCGCGCCCGAAAAACAGATGACCGCGATAATTAATCCAAACGGGACGGAGAGCCAGAGATGGATTTTACGAAATAGCTTTTTCATGGCTTAGTACGTCAGCTTTCCTACAGCCGTTGCGCCCTCTGCCACTATCTCCAAGCCTTTGCTGGCGGAGGCTGTAGCGGGGTCGATGAGGTAGATGTACGGGTAGTCCTCGGTGGATACGACGGGGACGGCGATTTTGCCGTTCTCGGCGTGCGGGGTGATGCTCATGAGCGTCATCACGTCGGGGCTGGGCAGGCCGCTCACCAGCCGGTAGCTCTTGGCCACCACGTCCACCACCGCCAGCATGTTTGCCTGCTGGCCGTTGGGCGATGCGGCGTCGTTGCACATTTGCAGCAGAAAATAGTTGCCCGTGATGTGCCACACGCGGTTGAGATTTCGCCCTTCGGCAGCCGCCTCGATGTCGAAAAAGTAGTCGGGGTCGAAGCGCGTTTCGCCCTTCTTGATGCGCAGCGCACCCGCAGGTTTTGTCGTGCTCGTGTTGACAAGGCCGGAGGAAAAGACGTACACGTTGTCGTTGTCATCCTTCGCCAGGCCGCTGTAGTAGGCCGATTGCATGCGTCCGGAGGCGGCGCCCAGACGGTTGTCGCGGGCGATGACGTAATTCAAATCCTTGTCGAAAATGGCCACCCACACGCTGTCGGGAAATTGCGGCGTTGTTGGCGTTGGGCATACGGCCGAGAAGAACCTATCGCCCACCTCGAGGATACCCGAAATGGTCGCCTTTTCGCCGTTGCCCGTAAGGTTTGCGCTGGCAACTATTTTCGTCGTGTAGGACGATGCCTCCGCGTCAATAAAGGCGAACTGAATGCCCGGCGTGCCGTCGGCCTGCGTTACCTCCGCGGCGGTTATCACGTGGTCGCCAAAGACGCCGTAGGTGGTGTATCGCGGCGCCTGAAACAGCTCCTTCCTCACGTACAGCTTGCCGTCCTCGTTGAGCGCGTACGAGCTGCCCTCGCCGGCATCGCCCTGGCGGTACTGCAGGCGGTAGACGTACTTGTTTTTGTAGTAAATCCAGGCCGTGCCGGAGGCGGCCTCCAGCCCGTTGCCGACAATGGACACCTGCCCCGACAGAATGTCCTCGGCCTGCACGAGGTAGGCGCCATCCTCGCTGGTGGCAGCGATGATGTAGGCGCCCTTTTGCTCCGGCACGTCGTCCGCATTTTCGTTGTCGCCGCAGGAGCTCAGCATCGGAGCTAAGACCGCAACAGCAACTGCGCCCGCAAGGGCTACTCTGCCCGCACGGGCAGCTCTGCTCATCCGAGCATTTGCGCCCCGCAGGGCGACTTTCAGCATCTTCTTTTTCATTTTTTGATGATGGTTTTGATGGTTGATTATTTGCTAAAAAAATACCTGAGCTTGGCCGAGAAGCTGCGCCCCGGCTTCTGCAAGCTGAAGTTGTCGTACATCCGCTCGTCCGTCAGGTTGCGGCACTCCAGGGCGACGTTGTAGCGCCCGTTCTGGATGGCGTACGACAGGCTAATATCGTGCGACAGCTGCGACGGGATGATGTCCTTCGACGCGTACTCGCCGTTGGTTCCCCAGCGCAGCGGAAATTGGTAAACGTAGAGCAGGTTGTAGCCCACGTGCAGCGCGTTTTGCTTCCCGCCCAGGCGGGCAATGAGCAGGCTGCAGTCGCCGTTGCCGAACAGGTAGGGCACGTTGGGCACGCGCGACAGGTAGCTCGTGCTCACAACGGTGGCGCTGCCCGACTTGTACCTCTCCTGGTTGATGAGGCTCTGGTAGGTAAAGTTGCCGCCAATGCTAAGCCAGCGCTTGTACGAGTAGCGCAGCTCGCCGTTGAAGCCGATGTTGCTCACGTGGCCGTGGTTTTCGTACGAGGCCGTGCCGTGCGAGTACTCCGGCACGCGCCGGATGTAGTCCCTGATGTCGCGGTACATGAAGCCGGCATCGACGAACAGCACGTGCGTGTTGCCGAACGTTTTGTCGTAGCTCAGGCTGAGGTTGTAGCTGTTGCTGTGCTCGGGGCGCAGCACGGCGTTGCTTCCCTCGAGGTCTTCGTCGCCAAACAGCTCGTTGGCGGTGGGCAGGCGGTAGGTTTTTTCGTACGACAGCTTGAGCTGCATGTCCCAGAAGAGGTAGGTGGTAGCCGCGCCGTAGCCGATGGTCGAAAGCGTTTCGGAAAACTGCTCGTACTTGGCGCTGGTGGTGGTCGAGGTGTTTTTGGGGCCGGTGGTGAGCTGCAAATAATTTTTGGCGAACAGGGAGATGTTCCAATGCTTGCTGTAGTCGAGCTTGTAGGATAGTCCGGCTACGTTTTTGGTGGTTACTTTGGGGAAGGTATCCGTGGCGCTCAGCGTGCCTTCGAGGGCAAGCCTGTCCTCGCTTTTGCGGTCGAAGGTGGTGAGCACGCTGTTGAGCGAAAGGCTGTGCCGGTTGCGTCGGTAGCTCAGGTTGGCGGTGGCGCTGCCGTTGTGGTTGTAGAACTTCGCGAGCGAGTAGCTGGCCTCGCCCCGCTTCGCCGTTTCGATGTAGTCGCCGCTCCAGCTGTACTGCCGCGAGGTGGTGTCCACGTTTTGCGCGTAGCCGAAGTTGTAGTTTCCCGTCAGGCTGAAGTCGAGGCCCTCGACCAGCAGGTTGCGCTTGCGGTACTGCAGCGTCGGCATAATCGTTGTGCCCTCCCTGAACTTCGCGCCGAAAACAATCTTCATGATGTTGGCGTTTTGGATGTCGGCCCTCTCCTGCCCCAGCGTGATGCCGAAGAGCAGCTGGTCGGCGTACTTTTTGCCCACCAGCCCCAGCTTGACGATGAGCGTTTCGTTGTGGTAGTTGCCGTGAAAGCCGCGCACGCGCTGGTCGCTGGCGCTGTAAATCCCCGTCTGCAAGTCCAGCACGGGCGTGTACACCCAGAAGCTGTTGTCCGAGTAGTTCTGAAAGGCGTTGAGCTGCATCGTGAAGCCGTTTTTGGTGGTATGCCCCGCGTTGACGTACGACTTGTGGGTGTTGAACGAGCCGAAGGAGTAGGAGGCATCGACGAAGGTCCGCCTGCGCTTCTGGTCGGTAACGATGTTGATGGCGCCGCCCAGAGCATCGGCCCCAAACTCGACGGGCACCACGCCCTTGTAGACCTCAATTCGCTCCGCCAGATTTATCGGAATATTGTTGATTTGGAAGGCGGAGCCGAAGCCCTCCATCGGGACGCCGTCCATGAAAAACTTTATGTGCCGACCGCTAAATCCGTTCAGCGAAAACTCGGCAGCGGAGCCAACGCCCCCCGACTCCCTGACGCGCACGCCCGAAATCCTGTCGAGCGCGTGGGCAAGGTCTAAGCTTTTGTTGTGCAGCGCCCGCGCGTCAATAGCCACCACGTTGTACGCCGACTCGTTCACCTTGCGCGTGGCCGACTTGCCCACCACCGTAACCTCATCCAGCTTCACCACGCTGCTATCTTCCAAAGCATTTTGCGGGGCAAGATTTTGCGCCGACACCGACACCGCGCCAAGCCAACAAAACAAAAATATGTACCAACATTTCCTCATCGAATTAACCATCGAATTAACCATTAAATTTCCGGCTGCAAAGGTCGGGGTATTTGGCTTCACCATCAATCCTTAGTTGTAATGATTTTTGGTGGTATTTTCAAAATAGGATTCGGGGAGGAGGACCTGCACAATACCTATTACTGATGATTTGTGAACTTGATGTGCGATTTTGCGACGTGCGATGTGCGACAATGCCAGCGGCTATGTCCGTTGTCTGAATTAGGATTTTTAGGCTAAATCTTTTTTTGAGGTGCTATTCCAATCGTCCTGCTGTGCGCACGGGTGTAGGTCGTGCCCCGAAGGAGGCCTGTGCACCGTGCGCAAAGACGTGCGTTTGTCGTTACCGTAGGCTGCGC
>JAITOI010000001.1 GCA_031289995.1 Prevotellaceae bacterium
TTATGCTCCCGAGGTCGTTGGAGCGACCGCCAAACAAGCCAGGGCCTCGCTTGTTGCCGAGCATATCGGCGAGCACAAAGCTGAGAATGGCAAAGCCGATCGCGGCCACCAGCAGCCCGGCTCTTTTCCTGAGTGATTCTAATACCGTCATCTACACAATATTTTTTTGAGGTTTTACGATTTTGTTTACTTACCCCATTCTAAAAAATGGGGCTACAAAGGTAGTATTTTTTGTTTAGCTCCCAAAATGTTTTTGGGGTGGAGGCTAAAACTTTTGCCCAATGGCTTTGCTTCATTGTCAGAAAAAAGCCTACCTTTGCCCCGCAAAACTAAACACCTGTAAGCAATGAACACCGTATCTACAGCTGGGCTTTCGGCCCGCAAACATACTACCATATCAGCGTCTGAGCGCGAGCAATTGGAGCGCTATGGCGTAGAGTTCGACGAAAATGGCGAGCCAAATTGCTACTCCGTCAGCGAGTGGTTTGACGAGCTAGACAAGCTGCTAATTGCCCACTATGGCGAGGAATTTCGCACGATGGTAAACGAGACTCGTCGCGAATGGAACGCCGATGGGATATGGCATTTCGATATGCTTTCGGAAGTCCCGCAGGGACGGCACTTTATTAACCGTAGGCTTTAGCCTACGGTAGCGGAATAGAGACGCTGAAAGTCCCGCAGGGACGACACTTGAGAAAGGTGTCGTCCCTGCGGGACTTTTCACCACACCGCCCTATACCTCCTCTCCGCCTCGCCCCGCGTGCAGGCCTCGAAGTGCCACCACTCGTTGCCGATGGCGCGGAAACCCGCATGTAACATGGCTTGGCGAAGCAGCTGGCGGTTGGCGTGCTGGTCGCGGCGCAGCAGGCCGCGGCGTAGCATTTCGCGCTCGCGCTTGGGCGCTGCCAGCGCACCAGGGTCGTCCACGGCGCTGCCAAAGTCAAGCTCGGTGCGGGTGGGCAGGTCAACCAGCGACACGTCAACCGCCACGCCGTAGGTGTGCATGGAGATGCGCGAGGGAGGCGTGAATAGGTAGCTCAAGCCGCAGGTTTGCGCCAGCTCCCAGCACTGCAGCTGCACGCGCTGAGGCCGCACGGCATCGCGCACCAGCAGGCTCAAGCGGGGGTTGTAGTGGCGGATATATTGCTGTGCTCGCGCCAGCTTTTGCGCCGCGTCGCGCTGTAGGTAAGCCTCGCTGAAGTCGTGGTAGAGCTGAACGTGCAGCAAATTTTTGGTGGATGCGTAGGCCAGCTGCACCGCTATATCCGGCGCGTAAACCTTGACGTTGACCAAGCCTTGAGCCTCCAAGCGCGAGCACTCGGCACACTTGCGAGGCGGCGCCGGCTGTCGGTTTGCGGCTGGGCGGACGTTGGCCTGCGGTCTAACGTTGGCCGCACGCGACTTGCTGCGAGGCGCGTCAGCATTGGGATGGGAGATGGAGAGGAGGGCGGTGAGCAGGAGTAGCATTGGCGTTGCGGTGTTCAAAATTTGCGGCAAAGATACGGATTATTGCTAACTTCGCAGCCTAATTTTTAGCCAACAAAAAAATGATTACAGCTGAGCAAGCCAAAGAATTGGTCAAGCGCGAGCAGGCGCTGTGGAGGTGTCTTGACGTGGAGGGCAAGCAAATTCGCTTCGAGGAGGAGGAGAGCAAAACGCACGCACCCAACTTTTGGGATGACGCCAAAAAGGCCGAACATCAGCTGCGCCTCGTGGCGGGCATCAAGGCCTGGCTGACCATGTACGCCAACGTGAAGCAGCAGGTGGACGACCTGAACGTGCTGCTCGAATTTGCCAAGGCTGGCGAGGCTTCGGACGCGGAGGTGGAGCAGCAGTACGCCCTCGCGCTCGCCGCCGTGGAGGAGCTGGAGATGCGCAACATGCTGCGCAACGAGGAGGACAAGCTAGGCGCAATTCTCAAAATCAACTCGGGCGCAGGAGGCACCGAAAGCCTCGACTGGGCGCAGATGCTGATGCGCATGTACCTGCGCTGGGGCGAGCGCTACGGCTACACCACCAAAATTGTGGACGTGCAGGACGGCGAGGAGGCAGGCATAAAGTCAGCAACCATCGAGCTTGAGGGTGAGTACGCCTACGGCTTTTTGAGGAGCGAAAACGGCGTGCACCGGCTGGTGCGCATCTCGCCGTTCAACGCGCAGGGCAAGCGCCAGACTACGTTTGCGTCGGTGTTCGTGTCGCCCGCGGTGGACGACAGCATCGACATCGTGGTTGGCCAAAGCGACATCAAATGGGACACCTACCGCTCGAGCGGCGCCGGTGGCCAAAACGTGAACAAGGTGGAGACGGGCGTGCGCTTGTACCACGTCCCCACAGGGATTGTGATTGAGAACACCGAAACGCGCTCGCAGCTGCAGAACAAGGAAAATGCGCTGCGCATTTTGCGCTCGCAGCTGTACGAGCTGGAGCTGCGCAAGCGGCGCGAAGTGCAGGACGAGATTGAGGGGCAGAAGAAGAAAATAGAGTGGGGGTCGCAAATTCGTAGCTACGTGCTGCACCCCTACAAGCTGGTGAAAGACCACCGCACCGGCCACGAATCCTCGAACGCGCAGGCGGTGCTGGACGGCGACTTTCAGGAGTTCGTAAAAGCCTACCTGATGGACGCCGGAGGCGAGCAGTAGCGCGGCTTTGCGGCTTTGCGATATGCGACGTGCGACGTGCGATGTGCGACGCCGCAATCTTCAAATTTTCAAATCCCCAAACCTTCAAATCGTAGATGTGCTACATGCCAAACGTTTGCATACCTGCAATACCTTTCCAAAGTTTTTGCTCACAACTTTTCAACCGCCATACCGCCGCTAACACTTAGCCACTTAATAATTTGTTCATAACTGCTGTGTTAAAAATTGGGTGGTGGCAAAAAATCATTGTACTTTCGCGGCTCAAAAATGGCGGCTGTGGCTGCCCAAAAATTGACGTTTAATGTGTTTTCAAACCAGGAATAATCTATGGAATCGGAGTTATTTGCTGAAGTTAGCGTTGTGAAAATGGCGAAACCAAAAGAAGAAGGAGTGAAGCGCGTGCCCGCTGAGCCAGCGGCACGCAAGCCGAAGGCGAAGGCCAAGAAGGAGGCTGCGCAAAAAATTTACCGGCACGAAGAGGCTGTCAAGGCAGCGATAGCCTACTTCGACGGCGACGAGCTGGCGGGCACCGTGTGGGTGAGCAAGTACGCCGTGAAGGATTCGTTTGGCCATGTGTACGAGCACACGCCGGCGGATATGCACCACCGCATTGCCCGTGAGGTGGAGCGTATCGAAAAGAAGTATGCCAACCCGATGAGCGCCGACGAGGTGTTCGCGCTGCTCGATAATTTTCGCTACATCATCCCGCAAGGTGGCCCGATGACCGGCATCGGCAACAGCTACCAAATTGCCTCGCTGAGCAACTGCTTTGTGATTGGCAACAATCCGCCCGCCGATTCGTACGGCGGCATTTTTCGCATCGACGAGGAACAAGTGCAGCTGATGAAGCGGCGTGGCGGCGTGGGGCACGACCTCTCGCACATCCGTCCGGGTGGCACGCCGGTGCTCAACTCCGCGCTCAACTCCACCGGCCTTGTGCCCTTCATGGAGCGCTACTCTAACTCCACGCGCGAGGTGGCGATGGACGGGCGGCGCGGTGCGCTCATGCTTAGCGTGAGCATCAAGCATCCCGACGCCGAGAGATTTATCGACGCCAAAATGGAGAGCGGAAAGGTAACGGGCGCCAACGTTTCGGTGAAAATCGACAGCGAGTTCATGGAGTGCGTGCGCAGCGGAAAACCTTACATGCAGCAGTACCCCATTGATGCGGCAGAACCTACAACCCGCACGGAGATTGACGCCCGCAAGCTGTGGAATAAAATCATCCACAACGCGTGGAAAAGTGCCGAGCCGGGCGTGCTGTTTTGGGACACCATCGTGCAACAATCCGTGCCCGACTGCTACGCCGACCTCGGCTTCCGCACCGTGTCCACCAACCCCTGCGGCGAAATCCCGCTTTGCCCCTACGACAGCTGCCGCTTGGTGGCCATCAACCTCTACAGCTACGTCGAAAATCCCTTCACCCCGCAGGCGCAATTCAACGACAGCCTCTACCGCGAGCACGTCCGCAAGGCCATGCGCATCATGGACGACGTGATAGACCTCGAGCTCGAAAAGATTGACGCCATCATGCTGAAGGTGGAGTCCGACCCCGAACCCGAAGACATCAAAAGCGTGGAGCGCAGCTTGTGGAAAAAGATCCGCGAGAAAGCCATTATGGGGCGCCGCACCGGACTTGGTATCACCGCCGAGGGCGATATGCTTGCCGCGATGGGGCTGTGCTACGGCTCCGATGAGGCCACCAAATTCGCGGTGGAAAAACAAAAGATGCTCGCGGTGGAAGCCTACCGCGCCTCCGTCGAAATGGCCAAGGAGCGCGGCGCATTCAAGATATACGACGCGCGGCGCGAAGAGCACAACCCGATGATTGCCCGCCTTCGCGAGGCCGACCCTGCGCTGTACGAGGAGATGTGCCAGCATGGTCGCCGCAACATCGCCATGCTCACCATTGCGCCCACCGGCACCACCAGCCTGATGACCCAAACCACATCGGGCATTGAGCCGGTGTTTAAGCCGTTCTACAAGCGCCGCCGCAAGGTGAACCACAACGACAAGAACGTGAAGGTGGCCTTTACCGACAAGCAGGGCGACAAGTTTGAGGAGTTCATCGTGTTCCACCACAAGTTCCTCACGTGGATGGATGCCAACGGCTACGACGTGGACGAAGTCAAGCAAGCCAGCGAGGAGTTTGTGCAGGCGATGGTCGAGAAATCGCCCTACCACAAGGCCTGCGCCAACGACATCGATTGGGTGGCCAAGGTCAACATGCAGGGGCAAATGCAGCAGTGGGTTGACCACTCCATCAGCGCCACCGTAAATCTGCCCAAAGACATCAGCGAGGAGATGGTTGCCGCCGTTTACCAAACCGCGTGGGAGAGCGGCTGCAAGGGCATCACCGTCTACCGTGACGGCTCGCGCGACGGCGTGCTCGTGTCCGCAGAAAGCAGGAACGGCGCCGAAAATAAGATGCCCACCAAGCGTCCGGCTTCGCTGGAGGCCGACATCTTGCGCTTCAAAAACGGCAGCGAAGATTGGATTGCTTTCGTCGGCCTCTACAAGGGTCAGCCCTACGAAATCTTTACCGGCGTGGCCACCGAAGATGGCCTGTGGCTGCCCACCAACATCCAAAAAGGCAAAATCGTGAAGGACGTTGACCCCAAGCTGGGCAAGATGTACAACCTCGTTTACGTAAACAAGATGGGCATCGAGCAAACGGTGAAGGGCATCTCGTAC
>JAITOI010000036.1 GCA_031289995.1 Prevotellaceae bacterium
TGACCGAAATGCAGCGGAGCAACCTGCCGAAGAGCTTAAACCTACTCGAAAAGGCTCGCATGTTGGGCCTGCTGAGGGACGATGCGAAGAGCCTAAAGAAGCTAAGCAAACCGGCAAAAATTTACTTGGACAATCCGAACTTGGCGTACGCCATCTGCGGCGACGCGCCCAACGTGGGCAACCTACGCGAAACTTTTTTCTACAACCAGCTGAGTGTGGTTGGCAGCGTAACGGCGACCGTGCAGGGCAATTTTATGGTGAACGAAAAGTACATTTTTGAGGTCGGCGGCAGCGGCAAAGGCTTTGCGCAAATTGCTAACTTGCTCAACGCCTACCTCGCCGTGGACGAAACCGAAATCGGTATGGGCAATCGCATTCCGCTATGGATGTTTGGGTTGCTCTACTAATAAGCAGGCCAATTGCGGCATTCACAAGCAACGTTTTTCCGTGGTAAAAAAAATCTACCACGCTAAAACGTTTTTTGTTTTGATTTTTTTACTACCTTAGCGCACTTTATTTTTGCTATTTTCTGTTCGTTGTTAAACTAAAAAATCGCTATGCAACATTCTTTTCTCGCGTTCGATTTGGGCGCTACAAGCGGCCGCAGCATTGTCGGCACGCTCGACGGTGGCAGCCTGCAAATGCAGGAGCTGACGCGCTTTCCCAACGGTCCCATTCAGGTGGGCAAGCACTTCCACTGGAACATTTTTGCGCTGCTCGAAAACCTCAAGGATGGCCTGCGAGCCTGCGCCAAAGCTGGGATTCGGCCGACCTCGGTGGGCATCGACACCTGGGGTGTGGACTTCGGTTTGCTGGCCTCCGACGGCACGCTGCTGAGCATCCCCTACGCCTACCGCGACCCGCACACCAACGGCGCTCCCGAAGCATTTTTCGAGCGCCTTTCGCGCCGCGAAGTCTATGAGGCAACCGGCATTCAGGTGATGAACTTCAACTCCGTGTACCAGCTCCACGCCTTGCGCAGCCACGGTTCGCCGCTGCTCGACGTGGCCAAAAGCTTGCTCTTCATCCCCGACCTGCTCGCCTACTTCCTCACGGGGCAAAAGCGCAACGAGTTTACGTTTGCCACCACCTCGCAGCTCTTCAACCCGCGCACCATGACGTGGGAGAAAAAGCTGTTCGACGTGCTGGGCTTGTCCACGTCTATCATGCAGCCGCTCGTGATACCGGGAGAGGTGGTGGGTAATCTCACCGATGAGCTGTGTGCGGAAACGGGCATACCCGCTGTACCCCTTGTGGCAGTAGGCACGCACGACACCGCCTCGGCGGTGCTGGCGGTGCCCGCCGCGGGCGAAAACTTTGCCTACCTCAGCAGCGGCACGTGGTCGCTCATGGGCATCGAGAGCAAGCAGCCCATCATTAACGACAAGTCGTACACGCACAACTACACCAACGAGGGCGGCGTGGGCGGCACCATTCGCTTCCTCAAAAACATCACCGGAATGTGGCTGCTGGAGCGCTGCAAGGCCGAGTGGGCAAGCCGCAAGGACTACAGCTACGGCGAGCTGGTGGCGATGGCCGAAGCCGCGCAGCCATTCAGGTTTATGGTTGATCCGGACGCGCCCGATTTTGCCAACCCTGCCAGCATGACCAAGGCCATTGCCGCCTACTGCGAGCGCACGGGGCAAGGTACGCCGTCGGGCGATGCGGAGCTTGTGCGCTGCATTTTCGACAGCCTCGCGATGAAGTATCGCCACACGCTGGGCGTACTAAAAACCTTCGCCTCGCACCGCATCGACAAGCTGCACGTGATTGGTGGCGGAGCCAAAAATACGCTGCTCAACCAGCTCACCGCAAACGCCATCGGGCTGCCCGTGGTGGCAGGCCCCAGCGAAGGCACAGCCATTGGCAACATTATGGTGCAGGCCATGGCGGCAGGCTGCGTGAAGTCGGTGGACGAGGCACGCGCCGTGATTCGCGCCTCCGTGCAGCCCGACACCTACGAGCCAAGCAATACCGAAGATTGGAGCGAACCCGCAAAAAAATTTGAAGCTATGATGACGACGTAATTTTTTAATTTTTCATTCCCAATTCTCAAATTTATTTTTCAAAAAAATGACCGAACAAAAAATCAAAGCGGCCTACGAGGCTGCAAAAGAACGCTACGCCGAACTCGGCGTGGACACAGAGAAAGCGCTGGGCGAGCTGCAAAAAATTTCGCTCTCGCTGCACTGCTGGCAAGCCGACGACGTGAGCGGCTTCGAGAACGCAGGGCCACTCACCGGCGGCATTCAGGCCACCGGCAACTATCCGGGCAAGGCTCGCAACATTGGCGAGGTGCGCACGGACATTGAGAAGGCCGCCGCCCTCATTCCGGGCAGCCACCGCGTGAGCCTGCACGCCATCTACGGCGACTTTGGCGGGCAAAAGGTCGACCGCGACCAAATCGAACCCAAGCACTTCCAAACATGGATTGGCTGGGCAAAGGACAACGGCTTTAAGCTCGACTTCAACAGCACCAGCTTTTCGCACGCAAAAAGCGGAGACATGACGCTGTCGCACCGCGACAAGGGCATCCGCGATTTCTGGGTGGAGCACACCATTCGCAGCCGCAAAATTGCGCAGGAAATGGGCACGCAGCTCGGCTCAAAAGCCTGCCACAACCTGTGGGTGCACGACGGCTCGAAAGACCTCACCGTTGACCGCTACCTGTACCGGCAAAACCTGCAAGATTCGCTCGACAAAATTTATGCCGTCAAGCTGCCTAACGTGAAGGACGCCGTGGAGTGCAAGCTCTTTGGTACCGGCCTCGAAAGCTTCACCGTCGGCTCGCACGAGTTCTACATGGGCTACGCGGTGAAAAACGGCATCATGGCGACGCTCGACATGGGGCACTTTCATCCAACGGAAGAAACCTACGACAAGATTTCGGCCATGCTGCTCTACACCCCCGAAATCCTGCTGCACGTAAGCCGCCCCGTGCGCTGGGACAGCGACCACGTGGTAATTCTCAACGACAGCGTGCAGCTTCTTGCGCAAGAAATTGTGCGCGCTAACGCTCTTGGCCGCGTCAACATTGGGCTGGACTACTTCGACGCTTCGCTCAACCGCATCGGCGCCTACGTGATTGGCAGCCGTGCCACGCAGAAAGCCTTTCTGCAAGCCCTGCTGGAGCCTATTGCCGAGCTGCGCAAGTACGAGGCCGAGGGCAAATATTTTGAGCGCCTCGCCGTGCTGGAGGAAGCCAAAGGCCTGCCGTGGAACGCTGTGTACGACTACTTCTGCGTGAAAAACGGCACCCTACCGGCAGAGCAGTACATTGCCGAAATTCAGCGCTACGAAAAGGAAGTTCTAAGCAAGCGGATTTGAAAATTTGAAGATTTGAAAATTTGAAGATTCTCCACCCACCCCCTCTCCAAACGTAGAGGGGGAGCGGTGGGAGACAAAAAACAACGCGCATAATCGCACATCAACAACTAAACAACAAAACAAATGAACATCCTCATCGGGTTACTAATTATTGCGCTCGGATGCTTTGCTACATCGAGCTTTTACGTGCCCATCAACAAGATTAAATCGTGGTCGTGGGAATCGTTTTGGCTCATCCAGGGCGTGTTTGCGTGGCTCATCGTGCCGTTCTTCGGCGCGTACTTGTTTGTGCCCAGCGGCACGCTGCTCGACATCCTGAGCGTGGACAGCGCTGCGGTCAGCAAGGCCATCATCTACGGTGCGCTGTGGGGCGTGGGCGGACTGACGTTTGGGCTGGGCATGCGCTACCTCGGCGTCGCCCTCGGCCAGTCGCTCGCCTACGGCACCTGCGCCGCTTTTGGCACGCTGCTACCGCCCATCATCAAGGGGGACAATTTGCTCGATGCGTCGGGGATAATCCTCATTGCAGGCGTGGCCGTATCCATTGCTGCCATTGCCATCATCGGCTACGCTGGAGGCCTCAAATCGCAGAGCATGACGGAGGAGCAAAAGCGCAAAGCGGTGAAAGAATTTGCGCTCAAAAAAGGCCTCATCATCGCGCTGGTGGCGGGATTTATGAGCGCCTGCTTCAGCCTCGGATTGGAAGCCGGCGAGCCGATAAAGCAGGCGGCGCTGGCCAAAGGCTGCAACAGCTTGTTTGCCCAAAACCCCATAACGATGCTGGTTACGCTGGGCGGATTTTTCACCAACCTTGCGTACTGCCTCTTCCAGAACATCAAAAACAAAACCATTAGCGACTACGTAAAAGTGTCGCCCAGCGTGCTGCTCAACAACGTGCTGCTATGCGCCCTTGCAGGCCTGCTGTGGTACTGCCAATTTTTCGGGCAGGGCATGGGCAAGGCCTACTTTGGCGAGGGAAGCGTGATGCTGGCGTTCAGCTGGAGCATCCTGATGTCGTTCAATATTTTGTTCGCCAACCTGTGGGGCATCTGGCTCAAGGAGTGGAAGGGCGTGAGCCGCAAAACCATTGTGGTGCTGCTGGCGGGCTTGCTGGTGCTGGTATTCTCCACCATGCTGCCCGAGCTGCTCAACCGCGCGACAGCGCCGTAAGCTCAAGCTGCGCCTGCATTGCGGCCATCAGCTGACGCAAAAAATCGGGCGTTGATTCGTCGCTTCGCACCAGCGAAGCAATATTGGCAACCCTGTCGGGAAACGAGGCTACGCCTCTACCCCGCAGGGTTGTTTTTCCGTTGCGCGCGAGATGGAGCAGGTCGAGGTTGACGCGGTGCAGCAGCGTACCGTGAAACAGCTGGCGGCCGCGCGACACGTGCGAGGCGGTGCCCGAAATCTTGTAGCCGCCGCAACGGATGTCGT
>JAITOI010000126.1 GCA_031289995.1 Prevotellaceae bacterium
ATGCTGCAAATTTGCAAGCGCTCGGACGTGGGCGTGCAGCTCTACCTCGACAAAATTCCCATCGCCAAAGACTGCATGGAGCTGGCCGAAGAAATGAGCTACGACGCGGTTACCGCAGCCCTCAACGGCGGCGAGGACTACGAGCTGCTGCTCACCGTGCCGATAGCTATGCACGACAGGCTGAAAGATTTTGGAGGCATCGCCATCGGCCACATCGTCGACAAGGAGCGAGGCGCACTGCTCATCCCGCCCAACGGCGAGCCGGTGCGCTTGCAGGCGCAAGGCTTTAGGTAACCACCACAAAAAAACGCGACAGCATGAAAATTATTTGCATCGGCCACAACTACGCCGAGCACAACCAAGAGCTGTTTGGCGGCTACGAGGGCGAGCCGGTGTTCTTCATGAAGCCCGACACAGCCTTGCTCCGCAACCACCAGCCGCTGTACTACCCGCGCTTCACGCACGACTTGCAGTACGAGCTCGAGCTGGTGCTGCGCGTGTGCCGATTGGGACGCGGCATTGACCAAAAATTTGCCCACCGCTACTACTCCGAAATTGGCTTGGGCATTGACTTTACGGCACGCGACCTGCAGCGCGAATGCAAGGCAAAAGGGCTGCCCTGGGAGCTGTGCAAATCCTTCGACTACTCGGCACCGGTAAGCCCCGAATTTGTGCCGATGTCCACCCTACGTGACCCTGCCGACATCCGATTTTCGTTGGACCTAAATGGCCGCACGGTGCAGCAGGGCAGCAGCCGCAACATGATTTACGGCTTCGACCGCATCGTTGCGCACGTGTCGAGCTACGTTACTTTGCGCATGGGCGACCTCATCTTTACCGGCACTCCGGCGGGCGTGGGCGCGGTGAGCATCGGCGATGTGCTGGTGGCAAAGCTTGAGGGACGGGAGATGCTGCGGGTGGCCATTCGATAACATTTCAAGATTTGAAAATTTGAAGATTTGAAGATTACCCCGCACAGGCCGCCCAGCAATGAATTTTCAAATTTTCAAACCCTCAAATTTTCAAATCTAAATTTGCGCACCAGCGCAAATTTACTACCTTTGCCGCCAACAAAAAAAACAATTTTTGCCATGAAAGGAATTATTCTCGCAGGAGGCAGCGCCACGCGCCTCTACCCGCTATCGAAAGCAATTTCGAAGCAAATTATGCCGGTGTACGACAAGCCGATGATTTACTACCCGCTCTCCACGCTAATGCTGGCGGGCGTTCGCGAGGTGCTCATCATCTCCACCCCGCGCGACTTACCCATGTTCCGCGAGCTGCTGGGCAGCGGCGAAGAGCTGGGTATGCGGTTCGACTACGTGGTGCAACATTCGCCCAACGGCTTGGCGCAAGCGTTTGTGCTGGGCGAGCCGTTTGTGGGCAGCGATAAGGCAGCCCTCGTGCTGGGCGATAATTTGTTCTACGGTCAGGGCTTTAGCGCCATGCTCAAGCGTGCGGCCACTTTGGACGCAGGCGCATGTATTTTTGGCTACTGGGTGAAGGACCCGCGTGCCTACGGCGTGGTGGAATTTGATGGCGTAGGACGGGTGATTTCGCTCGAAGAAAAGCCGCAGCAACCCAAGTCCAACTACGCCGTGCCGGGGCTGTACTTCTACGACAGCACGGTGGTGGCGCGCGCCAAAGCGCTGCAGCCATCAGCCCGCGGCGAGTACGAAATTACCGACCTCAACAAGGAATATCTCCGCGAGGGCGCCCTCAAGGTGGAGCTGTTTGGGCGCGGCTTTGCGTGGCTCGACACGGGCAACTGCGACAGCCTGCTGGAGGCGTCAAACTTCGTGGAGACCATCCAAAAACGGCAAGGATTTTACGTGTCGTGCATCGAGGAAATCGCGTGGCGCAACGGCTGGATAACCGCCGCCCAGCTGCACGCACTCGGCCAGCAGCTCGGCAAAACTTCGTACGGGCAGTACCTCTTGGAGCTGGTTAAAGAAGCGTAGAGGCTACGCAATCAGCGTACCCACGCGGCCTCCGGCCACAATTTGCTGCAGGTTTCCGGCGCCATTCATGTCGAACACGATGATGGGCATGTGGTTGTCCTTGCACAGCGCAAAGGCCGCCAAATCCATTATTTTTAGCCCTCGTGCGTAAGCCTCGTCAAACGTCAAACGGTCATATTTTGTGGCCGTTTTATCCTTCTCTGGATCGGCTGTGTAGACGCCGTCCACGCGTGTCCCTTTGAGCAGCACGTCGGCCTCCAGCTCAATGGCACGTAGGGCTGCGGCGCTGTCGGTGGTGAAGAAAGGGTTGCCCGTTCCGCCACCGATAATGGCCACGCCGCCTTGCGCCATGAAGGCCAGCGCACGGTCTTTGGCGTAGTGCTCGCCCACCGGCGACATGCCGATGGACGTGAACGTGCGCGCCATGCAGCCCAAGCCTTCGAGCGCACACTGCAGCCCGATGCTGTTGATGATGGTGGCAAGCATCCCCATTTGGTCGCCTTTCACACGGTCGAAGCCTTTGCCCACGCCGCTTAGCCCGCGGAAAATATTGCCTCCGCCCACCACCACGCCCACCTGCACGCCCTGCGCTATCACGTCCTTGATTTGCCCCGCATAGTCAACCAGCACCGACTCGCTGATGCCATGCCCAGCCTTACCTGCAAGCGACTCGCCGCTGAGCTTGAGAAGGATTTTTTTGTACTTTACTGCTGCCATTTTGGTATATTTTTTTTGGTTTTAAGGCTGCAAAGGTAGGGGATTAAATTGAAATTTGAAAGTTCGGATTTGAAAATTCAGATTACTCAAAACAGAGGCACGAAAAACACAAAAGGCACAGAGATATTTTTCGTTTTTCAGTGTCTTTATACTTTAATTTTTATTTTTCAAGCATCGGCATTATCGGTTAAATCTTTTTTTGAGGTGCTATTCCAATCGTCCTGCCGTGCGCACGGGTGCAGGTTGTTCCCCGAAGGAGGTCTGTGCTCCGTGCGCAAAGACGCGCACATGCATCGTTGGCTACTAAGGTTAGTGAGCGCAGCCGAACTAAGGTTGCCTATAGCAATAAGGTTTTGCAATGGGTTGGGCAGCGGCAAAGAACCTCACGGTTAGTGAGCGTGGTTTGCGAACCTCATTTCAACCTCATTTTTCTCCCAAGAGAGACGCGGCGCGCCA
>JAITOI010000065.1 GCA_031289995.1 Prevotellaceae bacterium
CTCGCCGGAAAAGGCGTGCACATTGTAACCGTGAACGACTACCTGGCCAAGCGCGACAGCGAGTGGATGGGGCCTATCTACCAGTTTCACGGCCTGTCGGTGGACTGCATCGACAAGCACCAGCCCAACAGCGACGCGCGGCGCAAGGCCTACCTGGCCGACATCACCTTCGGCACCAACAACGAGTTCGGCTTCGACTACCTGCGCGACAACATGTGCGTCTCGCCCGAAGAGCTCGTGCAGCGCAAGCACCACTTCGCCATCGTGGACGAGGTGGACAGCGTGCTGATTGACGACGCACGCACGCCGCTCATCATCTCCGGCCCCGTGCCCAAGGGCGAAGACCAAATGTTCAACGAGTACAAGCCCCTCGTGGAGCGACTCTACAACGCGCAGCGAAACCTAACAACCACGCTGCTTGCCGACGGTCGCAAGCTGCTCGCCGACGGCAAAACCGAGGAGGGCGGACTGCTGCTTCTCCGCGCCTTCAAAGCCCTGCCCAAGTACAAGCCCCTCATCAAGCTCCTCAGCGAGCAGGGCAACAAGGCACTCCTGCTGAAGACCGAAAACTTCCACATGCAGGACAACAACCGCAACATGCACAAGGCCACCGACGAGCTCTTCTTCGTGATTGACGAAAAGCTCAACTCGGTTGACCTCACCGACAAGGGCCTCGACCTGATTTCGAAGGAGGTGAACGAGGACAAATTCTTTGTGCTACCCGACATTGGCAGCGAGATTGCGGAGCTCGAAAAGCTCTCCCTTTCGCCCGCCGAAAAGCTGGCAAAAAAAGACCTGCTGCTGAGCGACTACGCCATCAAATCCGAGCGCGTGCACACGGTGCACCAGCTGCTCAAAGCCTACGCCATGTTCGAGAAGGACGTGGAGTACGTGGTGATGAACAACAAGGTGATGATTGTGGACGAGCAAACGGGGCGCATCCTCGACGGGCGACGATACTCCGACGGCCTGCATCAGGCCATCGAGGCGAAGGAAAACGTGAAGGTCGAGGCAGCCACGCAAACCTTTGCCACCATTACGTTGCAGAACTATTTCAGGATGTACCACAAGCTCTCTGGCATGACCGGCACCGCCGAAACCGAGGCAGGCGAGCTGTGGACAATCTACAAGCTCGACGTGATTGTTATCCCCACCAACCGCCCCATCACGCGCAAGGATGCCGAAGACCTCGTCTACAAAACCAAGCGCGAAAAGTACAAGGCGGTCATCGAGGAAATAGAGCGGCTGGTGGGCGGAGGCCGACCGGTGCTGGTGGGCACCACGAGCGTGGAGATTTCGGAGCAGCTGAGCAAGATGCTTAGGATGCGCGGCATAAAGCACAACGTGCTCAACGCAAAGCAGCACCAGCGCGAGGCGGAAATCGTTGCCGAGGCTGGACACGCAGGCGTCGTAACCATTGCCACCAACATGGCTGGTCGTGGCACGGACATCAAGCTCACGCCGGAGGTGAAGGCGGCGGGAGGCTTGGCCATTGTGGGCACAGAGCGGCACGAGAGTCGCCGCGTCGACCGCCAGCTGCGCGGACGTGCAGGACGGCAAGGCGACCCCGGAACCTCGCAGTTTTTCGTCTCGCTCGAGGACGAGCTCATGCGCCTGTTCGGCTCCGAGCGCATTGCCAAGCTCATGGACAGGATGGGCCTAAAGGAGGGCGAGGTGATTCAGGCCGGCATGATTAGCCGCTCCATTGAGCGGGCGCAGCGCAAGGTGGAGGAGAACAACTTCGGCATCCGCAAGCGCCTGCTCGAGTACGACGACGTGATGAACTCGCAGCGCGAAGTCATCTACACCCGCCGCCGCCACGCGCTCTACGGCGAGCAGCTCGACGTGGACATCCTCAACATGATTGCCGACTACACCGCCACCCTCGCGGAGCAAATGCACGGCAGCGTGGGCTTCGAGGAGTTCTCGATTGAGCTCATCCGCCTGCTCTCCATCGAGCCGAATTTCGACGACAAAACATGGCGCAGCGCCTCGGTATCGGAGCTCGCAACGATGCTCCAAAACCAGCTGCTCGAAACCTACCAGCGCAAGCTCGCAACGCTGGCGCAGCAAGCCTTGCCGGTGATACGCAACGTGTACGAAAATCAGGGCAGCACCTACGAAAATATCGTTGTCCCGATAACCAACGGGCACAAGGTTTTTCAAATCATGGTGAACCTCAAAAAGGCCTACGAGAGCGAGGGCATAGAGCTGACGCGAGCGCTGTGCAAGCTCGTTATTTTGGCCATGATTGACGAGCAGTGGAAGGAGCACCTGCGCGAGATGGACGAGCTCAAGCAGGCCGCCCACAACGCCTCCTACGAGCAGAAAGACCCGCTGCTCATCTACAAGCTCGAAAGCTACAACCTCTTCCGCACGATGCTCGAAAAGATAAACCACGACGTGCTGTCGATGCTCGTAAAGGCGCACATCCCCGTGCAGCAAAACGCGCCGCAGCCCCGTCAGGCACCCGCGCCGCGCATCCGTACCGACATGAGCCGCCTCCAAGCTGGACGCAGCGAGCTCTCCGCAGCAGGCGGTGGCGATGCTCCGCAAAAGCCCGTCCCCATTAGGGTTGAGAAGCAGGTTGGGCGCAACGACCCCTGCCCCTGCGGCAGCGGAAAGAAGTACAAGAACTGCCACGGCAAGGAGCTATGACGCCCGAAATTATTCCAGCCATTGACATCATCGACGGCAAGTGCGTACGCCTTTGCAAGGGCGACTACGCGCAGCAAACGGTGTATGCCGACGACCCGCTCGAAGCCGCCAAACGCTTTGAGGGCGCGGGTTTCCGCCGCCTTCACGTGGTGGACTTGGACGGCGCAAAAGCCTCCCACATCGTGAACCACAAAACGCTGGAGCGCATCGCCACGCGATGCTCGTTGGTGGTAGATTTTGGTGGCGGCCTCAAGACCTCCGACGACCTGCGCATCGCCTTTGACTGCGGCGCGCAGATGGTTACCGGCGGCAGCATCGCCGTCAAAAATCCCGACGAATTTACGCGCTGGCTGGAGCAGTACGGCGGCTCAAAAATCATCCTTGGCGCCGACGTGCGCAACGAAACTATTGCGGTGAGCGGCTGGCAGGAGAGCGCCAACATCGCCCTGCTACCCTTCATCGAAAGCTACGTGGGCAAAGGCGTTACGCAGGTTATCTGCACCGACATTGCCCGCGACGGAATGATGCAAGGCCCCAACGTGGCGCTCTACCAAAAAATTCTGGCCGCCTTTCCAAGCCTTCATCTCATTGCCAGCGGCGGCGTGAGTAGCCCCCGCGATGTAGAGGCGCTGGCCGCTGCCGGCGTGCCCGCAGCCATTGTGGGCAAGGCGATGTACGAGGGAAAAATGGGCATATCAACGGCGTAGGGCGAGCAAAAAATTCGCCCTTTTCTGGGCAATAAATTTCCGCACTTGCTCGTTTACTATATAAAATAGTTCGCCGAAAATGAATAAATTACTCAGCCTGCTTCTCCTCATCAGCCTGCCCGCCACAGCCGCGCAGCCCCTGACCATACGCCACTACGAGTGGAGCATGCACGCCCTGCAGTATCCGCCCACCGCGGGCGGCGACAGCGTGTGCGACTCCAGCCTAAACGAGCGGCGATACTTCAACTCCGACAGCATTTTTGCCACCATTGCCCGCGAGAAGCGAAGCCCCCTCGGCATCGACATGCTCTACTACTACTACGACGACGTGCTGCCGCTGCTGCCGCCGGATAGGCAGCGCCGCGAGCAGGTAAAAATGCAGGCCGCGGCCAAGCGCTACAGCTGCCCGATACTTCGCGCCGAGGCGCGCAACTTCGCCCTCTACACCATTCCGGCCGACTCTACAGGCCGCGCCGACACTCGCATTGAAGCGATGCGCAGGTTGGCCGACGAGTTCCGCGTCGAGGGAAATACCGTGATGGAATGCTGGATACTTTTCGAGATTTTTCGGCAGCTCCGCCTTCAGTTTGACTTCGTGCAAATCTTTCAGCATCTGCCCGACTTGCTTCACAAGCTCAGCCTGCTCACCGACGAGGAGCTGCCCGTGCGCAAGTCGTGCTACTACTACATCGGCGAGGCCTACTACACCTTCGGCGACCGCCAGCGCGGGGTGGAGTGCCTGCGCATGGCGCTGTCGGACGACACCGCCCGCGTGTTTGCCGACTGCGCCAACCTCCGCGCCCGACGGCTGCTGGCGCGGCACTACAGCCGGCAGGGGATGACCGACACCTCGGACTACTACTTCAACTCCATCTACCACAGCCCCGATATGGTGCGCCTTCGCCCGCTGTTTGACGCGTACGCCATTTGCGGCATCGCCCGCAACCACATTACCCGCGGGCAGTATGCCGACGCCATTGCCCAGTTCCGCATTGGCCTCGCCAAGCTCAAAACCGAAAAAGACCACGCCTACACAGCCCTTGTTGCCATTACGCTGGCGCGATGCCTGCTCAACGAAGGGCAAAAGGGCGAGGTGAAAACGCTCGTGCACGAAGCGCAGCGCTACATGGCGCTGGCCAAAACAAGCCCCATGCCCTACCGCAACATGGTGTCCGCCATTTCGCGCGGTGAGCTGCGCGAGGCCTACTACGGCCTGCTCTACTACTACCACGGCGTCAACGGCAACCTGACCCTCGCCTTGCAGTACGCCGACTCGGGACGCATGGTCGCCAACAACATGCTGTCGCAGCAAAGCCCGCTGGTCATCTTGCAGGGCGAGCAGTCGCGCTACGAAACCGAAAACCTGATTAAGGACCAAATTCTGCACACGCAGTACGTGCGAAATCTGCTGCTGGGGCTGCTCACGCTGATTACGCTCACGGCGCTGTGCATCATCGTGCCGCTCTACACCGGCAAGCAGCGAGCCTACCGCGAGCTGGCCTCGCGCATCCGGCATTGGGCCGACGAGCATCCCTCGCTGCTGGCCGCCATGCGCTCCACGCAGCCGTCGCACCAGCAGGTCGCGCCCAACAACGTGGACAAGGCGATTATGAACAAGGTGAATTTTATGATGACCGCCCGCCGCTTCTACGCCGAGCCGGACGCCTCGGTGGACGTGCTGGCCGAGCGCATGAACGTCGACCGAGGCCGCCTGCTGCTGGCCGTGAGCCGCTGCACCGGCAGGAACTTCCCAGCCTACATCAACGAGCAGCGCGTCAGAGAGGCCATTCGCATCCTCTCCGACGAGCTGTCATACGCCCTCACCACCGACGACATCGCCCTCGCCTGCGGCTTCGACAGCCGCCAAACTTTCTACCGCATATTCAAGCGCGACACGGGGCTGTCGCCCATCGCGTTTCGGAACAGCCTGCCGAGGAAAGGAGAGGAGAATGTGTAGGGCTTGTGCAGAAAAATTTTGCTTTGGCTAAAACGGCAAATCGTCGCCGCCTTCGCCCTCGCCGCTGGCCTGTGCCGCGTCGGTTGAGCCGGAGAATGGCTCCACCGTGGGCACCGGTGCGGGTGCGGACTGAGCGCTGGCGGGCGTTGAGCCTTCGGCGGTTGCCGACGGTTCAATTTTCCACGCCGACACGCTGGTGTACCACTTGTCGTTGAACTCGCGGCTCTCGATATCCACCTGCGCCGTCAGCGTTTCGCCTTCGTTGAAGGCCGCCACGTTCACCTTGTCGCCCCACACGGTGAGGCACACCTTGCGTGGATATTGTCCGCCTTCTGTTTCCAAAATGACGTCCTGCCGCCGCCACTCGCCATTGCGCCCTTGCCCTGTAACCACGGGCATTTTCTTGATGAGCTTACCTTTGATTTCCATTGTGAATAATTTTTGGAATTGAGGGTGCAAAGGTAGTAAATTTTTGGTAGGTTGTATCGCGAGGGGGGAAAAAATTGCAAACAACCGCCGGTTGAAACCGACGGCAAAAACAAGAATTGGGCTAAAGCCCCCCGCTGCCACAACGGGGAAATCCCGTAGGGATGGCAGTATGGTAGAAAGGTGGAAAGGTGTGCGTCTTTGCGCACGGAGCACAGGCCACATTCGGAGCATGGCCTACACCCGTGCGCAGGGCAGGACGATTGGAATATCACCTCAAAAAAATTTAGCCCCGCCATCCACCATTTGAAATCCCCAACAATTATAGCTACTTTTGCCCCCCAAATAATTCAACAAAATCATGAAACGCATCCTTCTTTTTTTAGCGCTTGCGCTAACAGCCGCCTCATCTTGGGGCAAGACCTACCAGTACGATACGGTGCCGGGCGACCCGCTCAAGGCACGTATCTATACGCTCGACAACGGGCTTAAGGTGTACCTATCGAGCTACGCCGCCGAGCCGCGAATCCAGACCTACGTTGCCGTGCGCGTGGGCAGCAAGAACGACCCCGCCGAAACCACCGGCCTGTCGCACTACCTCGAGCACCTGCTCTTTAAGGGCACCGCCAGCTTCGGCAGCACCAACTACAGCGCGGAAAAACCGCTGCTCGACGACATCGAGCGGCGCTACGAGGTGTACCGCACCACCTCCGACGAGCTGCTGCGACGCCAGCTCTACCGCGAGATTGACAGCGTGTCGGGCATCGCCGCCCAGTACGCCATCGCCAACGAGTACGACAAGCTCATGTCGGCCATCGGCGCGGAGGGAACCAACGCCTTCACCTCGAACGACGCCACGGTGTACGTCGAAAATATTCCGTCAAACCAGGTGGAATGCTGGGCGAAGGTGCAGTACGAGCGCTTCGCGAACCCCGTGCTCCGCCTCTTCCACACGGAGCTGGAGGCGGTGTACGAGGAGTACAACCGCTCGCTCACCAGCGACAGCCGCAAGCTCTACGAGGCGCTGATGAGCGGCCTCTTCCCCAACCACCCCTACGGCACGCAGACCACGCTGGGCACGCAGGAGCACCTCAAAAATCCGTCGATTGTCAACATCAAAAAGCACTTCGCAAAGTACTACGTGCCCAACAACATGGCGGTGTGCTTGTCGGGCGACTTCAACCCCGACGAGGCCATTGCCACCATTGACCGCTACTTCGGCCAGCTGCCGCAAAAGCCGCTAACCCTTGCCCCGCTTGCGCCGGAGCAGACCTTGATGGGCGTGGACGAGCGCACGGTTTACGGCAACGAGGCGGAGAACATCGCCCTCGGCTTTCGCTTCGCAGGCGGCGCCAACAGCGAGGATGCGGACATGCTGACGATGCTCGACATGGTGCTCTGCAACAGCAAGGCCGGCCTGATTGACCTCAACATCAACAAGCAGCAAAAGCTGCTTCGCGCCGGCTCTTCGCCGCTGCAGCTTGCCGACCGCCTCGCGCTAACGCTTTCCGCTACACCCAAGCAGGGGCAAACGCTGGAGGAGGCCAAGGCGCTGCTGCTGGAGCAGCTCGAGCTGCTCAAAAACGGCGAGTTTGACGAGTGGCTGCTCGAGGCGGTGGTAACCGATTTTCGCCGCAGCACCATTGCGCAGTTCGAGAATAACAACGCGCGCGCCAGCGAAATGGTGAGCGCCTTCACCGACGGCAAGCCCTGGAAGGAGCAGGTGGAGATGGTCGACCGCCTGTCGAAAATCACGAAGGCTCAGCTCGTAAAGTTCGCCAACGAGCGGCTGGGCAACAGCTACGTGGTGGTGTACAAGCGCACCGGCGCTGACCCCAACGAGAAGAAAATTGACAAGCCCGCCATCACGCCGATACAGGTGAACCGCGATGCGGAAAGCCCATTCCTCACCGACCTGCGCCGCGCCGCGCTTGAGGTGAAGCCGATTGAGCCGGTGTTCCTCGACTTCAAAAAAGACCTGAGCAAGCTCAAAACCAAGGCTGGCATTGAGGTGCTCTACAAGCAAAATGTGGACAACGAGCTGTTCGAGCTGCTCTACGT
>JAITOI010000101.1 GCA_031289995.1 Prevotellaceae bacterium
GGCACCTCCCTCGACGGCCTCGACCTCTGCTTCGCCAGCTTCGAGCACGAGGCCTGCGGCGCCTGGCGCTTTCACATTCGCGCGGCGGAAACCATCGCCTACTCCGACCTCTGGCTGCAACACCTGCGCACCGCTCACAATCTTGCAGCCCTCGATTTTATTGCCCTGCACAAAAGCTACGGTCGCTACCTTGGCGAGCAAAGCTGCGCATTCTTGGACCGGCACAACCTCAACGCCGACTACATAGCCTCGCACGGGCACACCATTTTTCATCAGCCGCAGCGCGGCATCACCTTTCAGCTGGGCGACGGCGCAGCGCTGGCCGCCGCTGCTCGCGCCTCCGTCATCTGCGACTTTCGCAGCCTCGACGTAGCCCTTGGTGGGCAAGGTGCGCCGCTGGTTCCCGTTGGCGACCGCCTGCTGTTTGCCGGCTACGATGCCTGCCTCAACCTCGGCGGATTTGCCAACATTTCGTACGAGCAGGATGCGCGGCGCCTGGCCTTCGACGTGTGCCCGTGCAACATTGCGCTCAACGCGCTGGCGCAACAGCTAGGCGCAGCCTACGATCGCGATGGCCTGCTCGCGCAACAGGGCAGCGTAAACGAGCACCTGCTGGCATCGCTCAACGCGCTTGAATTCTACGCGCAGCGAGGCGCAAAATCGCTGGGGCGCGAGTGGGTCGAAGAAATTTTTTGGCCAATAGTTGCGCAATGCGACGACAGCGTCAACAGCAAGCTGCGCACCGTCTGCGAGCATGTGGCGATGCAGGTTGCCGCCTGCGCACAAGGCCGCACCATGCTGGTAACAGGCGGCGGCGCGTTCAACGCCTTCCTTCTGCAGCGCATGGCAGCATTGGCTTCGTGCAAGGTTGAGCTGCCCGATGCGCAAATTGTTTGCTTCAAGGAGGCGCTGGTGTTTGCCTTCCTCGGCGCTCTCTACACCAGCAACCACGCCAGCTGCCTCGCTTCCGCCACCGGCGCAGCACGAGATTGCGTGGGCGGATGCCTGGTGAAATATTAGCGTTGGCCGCAAAAAGAAAATCGGCCACCCACAAAAAAATGCGTGGGTGGCCGATTTGTTTTCAGCCGCGCGGACGTTAGCATTTCGCGCGTTACAGGCACTCTTCGCCGGCGCCGTTGTAGAAGTTGAACTCGAGGTAGCCGCACTCCTGCGAGCCAATGACGGTGAGGCTGCAGCCATACTTGCGCTGCCATTTTCTCCGCCTCGACCACAACAATCCTCGACACAAAAACGCCTCCACAAACGGGTGCACGCGCAACGTGAGCCTCGTTTCGTGCTGCTCTGAGGTGAGGAAGGCAACGCGACTTTCGAGCTGCTCGTCGAACAGAATCGTAGGCCCCACCTTGCCTGAGCCACCACAGGTGGGGCAAGCTTCCTGCGTTTGAATTTTCATCTCGGGGCGCACGCGCTGCCGTGTCAGCTGCATCAAGCCAAACTTCGATAGCGGCAAAATGTTGTGCTTGGCGCGGTCGCTCTCCATCAGCTCCACCATGCGCTCGTATAGCTTTTTGCGATGCTCGGCGTGGTACATGTCGATGAAGTCCACCACGATAATGCCGCCCATATCGCGCAGCCGCAGCTGGCGTGCAATCTCCTGTGCAGCGTTGATGTTCACGTCGAAGGCGTTCAGCTCCTGGTCGTCGCTGCCCTTGTTGGAGCGGATGCCGCTGTTGACGTCAATCACGTGCAGCGCCTCGGTGTGCTCAATCACAAGGTAGGCGCCACCCTTGATGGACACGATGCGCCCAAAGCCCGATTTCACTTGCTTGGTAAGCCCGAAGTGCTCGAAGAGAGGCTCCGAGCCGCTGTAGTATTTGACGATTTTTTCCTTCTCGGGCGCAATCGACATGATGTAACTTTTCACCTCGTCGGTGAGCGCCTCGTCGTTGATGTGAATGCTGTTGAACGACACGTTGAGCAGGTCGCGCAGCATGGCGGTGGTGCGGTTCACTTCGGTGGCCACCAACGCGGGCGCAATGCTAGTGCGCACCTTGTCGCAGCAGGCCGTCCACTGCTGAATGGTGGCCTGCAATTCGCTGTCGAGCACAGCCACTTTTTTGCCCTCGCCCACGGTGCGGATAATGGCTCCATAGTGGCGCGGAATGATGCTATCCATAAGCCGCTTGAGCCGCTTGCGCTCCTCGTTCGATTCGATGCGCTGCGAGATGGACACCTTGTCGCCAAAAGGCAGCAGCACCATGTTGCGGTTGGCAATGGAAATTTCGGCCGTCAAACGCGGCCCTTTGGTCGAAATCGGCTCCTTGGCAATCTGCACCAGCAGCTGCTGCCCCACGGCCAGCACGTCGCTAATTTTGCCGGTTTTGGGCAGCTCTTTTTCGAGCGCAAACTTGGACATTTCGGGCACGCGATCTTTTCGCAGCAGCGCGTTGACATACTTGGCGAACGAGAAATACTGCGTCCCCAAGTCCAGGTAGTGTAGAAAGGCATCCTTTTGGTAGCCCACATCGATGAATGCAGCGTTGAGACCGGGCATCACTTTTTTTACCCGTCCCAAGTAAATATCACCCACCGAAAATTGCGCGTTGCACTGCTCCTTGTGCAGCTCCACTAGCTGCTTATCTTCGAGCAGCGCAATGGTAATTTCGGAGGCAGCTACATCCACAACAAGTTCATTATTCATAGCTTCTTCGTATTACGTTATACCTGTGCCCGCGGGCCATGCAGCCCACAAACAAGATATACAAATAAACAACAAACCTAAAGACAGTTGCGTTGCAATGCACTTTAGGTTTGTAATCACAAAAGGCCCACAGGTTACTTCTTTTTATGCCTGTTTTTCCGAAGGCGTTTCTTCCTTTTATGGGTGGCCATTTTATGTCTTTTTCTTTTTTTTCCGCAAGGCATAGCGTTCGTTGATTAAAAATTTGACATTATTTCTTCACGCCCAACTTCACCTTCGCGTTAAAGGTTTTCGCTGGCTTGAATGCGGGGATGTAATGCTCCGGAATGTGTATCGCAACGTTCTGCGAAATATTCCGGGCTGTCTTCGCGGCTCTCTTCTTCACGATGAAGGAACCAAATCCGCGAAAGTACACGTTGCGGTCCTTGGCCAGCGATTCTATTACAACCTCCATAAAACATTCGATGGTCTTCTGAACGGCCACCTTCTCAACGCCTGTGTGCTTTGCCACATCGTTAACGACATCTGCTTTTGTCATCTCGAAAAAATTTTTTTGGTTAATACTTTTCCTTTTGGGCTGCAAAGGTAAACATTTTTTCGACACCTGGTGCGAACTTGCCAAATATTTTTTGCAAAAACAGCAAAATATTTTTTTTCTATCATAAAACTCAAAAGAAAATGGGCTAATTTTTTTTTGAAGCGCGATGAAAATGGCTTCCTTTTTTCATGTCGATCCCTCTCTGCGTTCGGAATGGCAGGCATCCTTCGCAAGCCCCGTTGTGCCGTGCTTTTGGTAGCAAGCGCGGCACAGCATTGCGTTGTGCGCAGGGAGCACAAGCCGCCTTCGTGATGCTGCCTGTATCCCGCTCACCGTGCAGGATGCGCGGTAGCAGATGCCGCCGAAGTGAGGCAAAAAATCCGGCGTGTTCGCGTCAAAATTTTTGCATTTCGCGCCTCTACGACGGAGGTTGTTTTGTCCGAAAAATGAGGCTCGTTACTCGCTGCTCAACCCCATTGCAAACCCTTATTTTTCTAAGGCTCCCAGAGTAGCCAACGATGCGCATTTGTGGTCTTGCGCACGGAGCGCCAGCCTCCTTCGTGGCGCTACCTGTATCCCGTGCGCACGTATTATTTTTCGTAGCGCCTCAAAAAAAGTTTTGCCAACGATGTCGAAATTTGGTAATTCAAAAAATAGTTGCTACCTTTGTCGTCCAAAAAAAATGCAGCCTCTTGCCGAAAACGTAGTACAGACGTGGTATAGCCGAGCAATGCTGCGCTAAAAAAAAAGAGAAGTAGCTATGAATGCGGAATTAATCAGAGTGGCCGAAGCGGCCTTCTACGCCAACAAAAAGCAGTTTCCTGACTTTAAGAGTGGCGACACGATTACGGTGACGTACCGGATTGTGGAGGAAACAAAAGAGCGTTTGCAGAAGTTCAAAGGCGTGGTAATACAGCGCAAAGGACAGGGCAATACGCAAACGTTCACGGTTCGGAAAATGTCCGACAGCATTGGGGTTGAGCGTATATTCCCCATCAACTCTCCGTTCATCGAGAACATAGAGCTGAACAAGAGCGGCAAGGTTCGCCGCGCACGCATCTTCTACCTGCGCAAGCTCACAGGCAAAAAGGCTCGCATCAAGGAGAAGAAAGTGTCCGCAGTGGCCGCCGTTGCTAAGGCGTAGAGCGATGCATGATGGCGCGGTAGCTCAGCAGGTTAGAGCGCATGATTCATAATCATGAGGTCGGGAGTTCAATCCTCCCCCGCGCTACGCAAGGAAATCAGCCACTCACAGAGAATGTGAGTGGCTGATTTTTTTTGTGCTTGCGGCCAAACTCTCCCCTACTCCCGCCCCAACCACACCTTCATTTTCCCCGCGCCACGGTTCGACCAAGCGTAGTACGGAATGAGGGTGGAGCGGCTGTTTTTGATGGCGTAGATGCCGCCCAACAGCTCGGGCTGCGCCTCAACAACGTAGCCGTTTGGCGAGCTTATGGTCAGCTGCTCGACCTGCGGGTTGTCGGCTTCTTCGGCGCAGTAAACGAGCGGCCCGCGCTCGATGGCAAGCAAGCCGCTGTCGGCATCAACATTGGGGATGGCGGCCACGCGGCGCGGCTGCATGGGCAGCGTGAGCGTGAGCTGGTCGCCGCTTTGCCACTCCCGCGTGATGGTGGCGTAGCCCTTGTCAACGCTTGCCTGCAGCGGTTGGCCGTTGAGCAAAATGGAGTACGGCTCGCGCACCGAATCGAGGTAAACGTAGAGCGCATCGGGGCTGGTGTCGTTTGTTGCCCAGGCGGGGATACGGATTTTTAGCGCGAACGTTTGCGGCTTGTCAACCTGTAGCCCAATGTTTATGCGGCCGCTCCAAGGGTAGTCGGTTTCCTGCACGAGGCAAATCTTTCCGGCCTTCAGACTCACGTTAGCCTTGCTTGCCGCAAAAAGGTTGACGTAAACGTTGCTGCCCTGCGTGGCGTAGAGCAGGCTGGGGAGCGATGGGATGAAGCGTATCAGGTTGGTGGGGCAGCACGAGCAATCGAACCAGGGCTGCCGCGTGCACGCGCCTTGGTTGAAGGCGTAGTTGCCATCAGCCTCGAGCGGGTTGGGGTAAAAAAACTCTGTTCCGCGCAGCGACATGCCGGCGATAAGCGCGTTGTACAGCATGCGCTCAACGGCGTCGTAGTAGTGGGCTTCGCCGGTGAGCCGGAACATGCGCTCGCCCCAGCACACGCCGCCAATGGCTGCGCAGGTTTCGCTGTAGGCCGTCAGGTTGGGCAGCTCGTAGTTGCGGCCAAAAGATTCGCCGCTGTGCCGTGCGCCAAGCCCTCCGGTTAGGTACATTTTTTTGCCGGTCATGTTGCTCCACAAGCTGCGTGCGGCTTTGTGGTAGGCCGAGTCGCGGGTGATGGCGGCAAGGTCGGCGATGGCAGCGTAGAGGTACACCGCCCTCACCGCGTGCCCCACCACCTCGCTCTGCATCGCAACAGGGACGTGGTCTTGGCTGTATTCGCCTCGGATTTTTCGGTGCGTGGAGTCGCCTCGCAGGTCAACAAATTTCCTCGACAGCTCGAGGTAACTTTTGTTGCCGGTGATGCGGTAGAGCTTGATTAGCCCCGTCTCCACGATTTCGTGACCGGGCACTTCGTAGGTGGTGTCGTTGCCAAAAACATTGACCAGCAGGTCGGCATTTTTGAGCGCGATGTCCAGAAAGTTGCGCTTGCCGGTGGCGTCAAAATGGGCTGCGGCGGCCTCAAAAAGATGCCCGCTGTTGTAGAGCTCATGGCTCGACCCGAGGTCGCTCCATCGCCCGCCCCCATTGACCCAGGGAGCAGGCGGATTCTGCGGGTCGATGGTGCGCCAGGTGGTGAGGTAGCCGTCGGGTTCTTGCCCTTGCGCCACGATGTTGATGAGCGAGTCGAGGCAGCTGTCGAGCGCGGCGTTGGGAGCGCTGACGAGCGAGTAGGCTGCGCCCTCGATGGTTTTGT
>JAITOI010000199.1 GCA_031289995.1 Prevotellaceae bacterium
GACTGTGTCGCAAACGTTCGAATGGTGTTGTGCGTACCATACAAGGTATCACCCGACGGGTAGAACTTCACCCAGAAAGGCGACACATCTGTTGCGCCTCCATAGTTGCTGGGTAGCGCACCTACCGTATCAAGTGGCGCGACACCAGTTTGTGGGGCGGACAGCTTGGTAAAAAGCAGCTGAGCGGAAGGCGCTGTAGGTGCCGCTGGTGCAGCCTCCTCAATTTCGATGTTGTGCACTCTCATGCTTCTGTTTTCGCCACGGTTAATGCGTATCCACGTGGGCACCGTGGTTATGTTGGCCTTTATGTACTCATCGCAGCCCCCGCTGGGAAAGCTGTCAACGCCGTTGTCGCCTGCTTTGGGGAGGGCAGTCCACGTAGAGCCGGCATTGGTCGAGTACTCAATGATTGCCGTGCACTTGTTGCCCGTGCTACCCGAAGAGAGTTGGAGATACAGCTTGCCAACGCTTGGCAGATTCCGGATAACCGTATACCTTCCAGATGAGGCAAAGCTGATTGCCCCACCGTTACAGCCGGTAGAGCCGCCTGTTCGGGTTTCAATCGCTGCGGTTGTGGTTCCGGCTCCGGCTCCGGTAAGCCACAACGTGTCGCGTGTGCCATCCGCAGTGCGGGCCTCTGTGTAGAAGGCAGAGTCCGCGTAGGCGGTTTGGGCTGTTACTTCGTGGAAATCCATCTTAAAGACGAGATTCCCTGCCGAAATTGTGCTGGCGCTCCAGAGCACTATGCTCAACAGAGCTGCCATTCTTGCGAAAAAAAGTTTTTTTGTTTTCATAAAAAAACGGGTTTGAAATTGGTTGGAAAATTAGTTTGGAAAAAATTTGTTTGGAAAAAATTTGTTGGTTGTCGAATCGCTGTAGCCCGCGCCCTTATTGTGTTTTCTACAATATCCCAGCAGCCCAAAAGTGGCGCGACTTGTGCTCGCGCACGAGAAGAAGAATAAAAAAAGTTCCTGCTGGGCGGTGAGAAAAAGCGAGCATAAAAAAGTCGCAACACGGCATGGCTGAGCGAAGCTAAAGCTTGCAGCACGATGTTGCGATACGCAGCGTGGAAAGCGCTGTTTATGTTTGCAGGCAAGTGTTGTAACTTGCTGAAAATTACAGAGTTGGGGGGGGGGGGAGAAAGCAAACCTAATGCCGGTGCGGGTTATAGCGCATCGGCTTGCTGCAAACGTGGAGTAGTAAAGGTTTGCGAACATCGGGTTCTTACTTTTTTCTGTTAGTCTCATAATGTATTTTTCTCCATGAACAGCGGCGCAAATTTAGCGCAAACGCGAGCGCAATTAGTTTTTTTTGTTTTGCACGCCCTGCATTTTTCGGCTGTTTCTGGCGGCAAAGTTACGACAAAAATTCGAAGCTGCAAAAAATTTTTACAAGCATATGACACTTGCTTACAGTTTATAGTTAAAATATGGCGAAATAGTTTCGATTAGGAAGCAAAATTGGCGAAAGAGTGAGAAACTGTAAGATTTATTTTTGTTGAATTTATCGCTGGATGGCCTGCATCCAGCTGGAAAAGGGGCGAAAAACTTCGCCCCTACCATCATTCGCGCATCGCACATCGCATTGTCGCACGTCTCATCGTCACACGTCTCATCGTCGCATTTGCTCCACCTGCGCCACCACATTTTCGGCGGTGAAGCCAAACTTTTCGTCGAGCACTTTGTAGGGAGCGGAGTAGCCGAAATGGTCGAGGCCGAAGACTGCTCCGCCCGCGCCCACAAAGCGATGTAGCGTGGAGGGCAGGCCTGCGGTGAGGCCAAAAACAGGCACGCCAATGGGCAGCACGCTGTCGCGATAGGCCTCGTCTTGGTCGAAAAATAGCCCTTCGCTGGGAGCCGAAACCACCTGCACGCGCAAGCCCTTTCGCTCGCTGAGCAGCTTGGCGGCATCCACCAATGTGGCCACCTCCGAACCGTTGGCAAGCAGCACCACGTCTGGGTTTGCGGCGCGCTGCACGACGTAGGCGCCCTTGGCCGCTTGCTGCGCTTCGGCGTAGCGGTTGCCGCTGGCGGCGGGCAAATCTTTGATGTTTTGGCGCGACAGGATGAGCGCGGTGGGCGTGTCGTTGTTCTCCATCGCGAGCTTCCAGGCCACGGTGGTTTCGTGCGCGTCGGCGGGGCGCAGCGCGAGCAGGCTGTTGTGGCCGTGGTGGTTTTTGAGCTGCTCCATCAGGCGTATTTGCGCCTCCTGCTCCACGGGCTGATGCGTTGGGCCATCTTCGCCCACGCGGAACGCATCGTGCGTCCACACGTACTTCACCGGCAGCTGCTGCAGCGCGGCGAGGCGCACGGCGGGCTTCATGTAGTCTGAAAAAACGAAGAACGTGGCGCAGGCCGCAATCACGCCGCCGTGCAGCGCCATGCCGCTCATCACGCAGGCCATCGTGAGCTCGCTCACGCCTGCTTGCAGAAATGCGCCGCTAAAATCGCCCCTCGTGAAGGCCTTGGTGTGCTTCAAAAATCCGTCGGTTTTGTCGGAGTTCGAGAGGTCGGCCGACGACACCACCATGTTCTCCACCTGCTGCGCCAGCGCGGCGAGCACGGTGGATGAGGCGGCGCGGGTGGCCGTGTCGGGCTTCTGCGCAAGGCTTGCCCAGTCGACTGCCGGCGCGTCCTTGGCGAAGAATTTTTTCAGCTTCGCGGCCAGCTCGGGGTTGGCTTTTTCCCATGCTGCCTGCTCCGCTTTTTTGGCCGCCACAGCTGCTCTCAGCTCCGCCTGCCGTGCGGCGTAGAGCTGCTTCACCTCGTCGAAAATGGCGAACGGTTTTTGCGCATCGCCGCCAAGATTTTGGATTGTTTTTTCGAACGATGCGCCAGCTTCGCCCAACGGCATACCGTGCGTGGCGCACCTGTTTTCGTAGCTGCTGCCGTCGGCGGTGCGGGCGCCTTTGCCCATCACGGTGGCGCCGATGATGATGGTGGGTCGGCTCTTTTCGCCCAACGCATTCGTAAGCGCAGCGCGGATTTGCGCGGGGTCGTTGCCGTCGATGCTGAGCACGTTCCAGCCCCAAGCCTCGTACTTCTGCGCGGTTTTTTCGCCCGTAACGGCGCTGGTTTCGGTGGATAGCTGAATGCCGTTGCTGTCGTAAAACATGATGAGGTTGTGCAGCCCAAGGTGGCCTGCGAGCCGGCCTGCGCCCTGCGAAATTTCTTCCTGCACGCCGCCGTCGGAGATGAAGGCGTAGGTTTTGTGGGTGAGCCATTCGCCGAACCGCGCGGCGAGAAATCGCTCGGCGATGGCAGCTCCAACGGCCATGGTGTGGCCTTGCCCCAGCGGGCCGCTGGTGTTCTCCACGCCGCGCTGCACGTCCACCTCGGGATGGCCGGGCGTGGGGCTGCCCCACTGGCGGAATTGCGCCAGCTCGTCCAGCGTGTACTTGCCGCAGAGGGCGAGCACGGCGTAGAGCATGGGCGACATGTGACCGGGGTCGAGGAAGAAGCGGTCGCGGTTAATCCATGCCGCGTCGTCGGGGTCGTAGCGGAGGAACTCGGCGAAGAGCAGGTTGGTGAAATCGGCGCCGCCCATAGCGCCACCAGGATGCCCCGATTTGGCCTTTTCGACCATGGCTGCCGCCAGTATGCGAACGTTGTTGGCGGCGAGGTTGAGGGTGTTCATTTTGTTGTTGTTTTTGGTGATTAAAAATTGCTATGCCTACGCGTCCTGCCACACCAGCGCGGCCGCGCCCAGCACCGCACCGTTCTTGTTGTTGAGCTCCGAAAGGCGGAGGTCGGCGTTGGCCTCCTGCACGATTTCGCCCCTGGCGTTGCGCTTGCAAAAATTCTTGAGCGTGTACTCGTCCAGCGCGCGGCGCGTGGGGTTGAGCAGCAGGTCGCCGGCGTTGGCCAATCCGCCGTAGAGGAAGATGGCCTGCGGGCTGGAGAAGGCGATGTTGTTGGCCAGCGCCTGGCCCAGCGTGCGTCCGGTTTCCTCGAACACCTCGATGGCCATGGCGTCGCCCTTTGCGGCCGCGTCGCCAATGTATTTTGGCGTCATGGCGTTGAACGAAATTTCCTTGAGCAGGCTAGGCTCGGAGAAGTAGTGGCGCGACATAATCTCGAACGCCGTCTGCTTCAATCCGGTGGCCGACACGTAGGTTTCCAAGCAGCCGCGCCGCCCGCAGCCGCACTGCCGTCCGGTGGGAGCAACGATGATGTGCCCCAGCTCGCCGGCAAATCCGTCGCTGCCGTACACCAGCTGTCCGCCCACCACGATGCCGCTGCCCACGCCGGTGCCGAGCGTGATGGAGATGAAGTCGGCCATGCCGCGCGCGCCGCCGTACACCATTTCGCCGATGGCTGCGGCGTTGGCATCGTTGGTGATTTTGATGGGCATGTTGGGGAAGTAAACGCTCATCAAATCGACGAACGGAACGACCTCGTTCTTCCATGGCAGGTTGGCGGCAAACTCCACGGTGCCCTTGTGGTAGCAGCCGTTGGGTGCGCCGATGCCGATGCCGAGCAGCTCCGCGTCCTCGTTCCGCTGCAGCGAAAACGCCTCCTCGCAGAGCGATTTGATAAACTCTTTGGCGGGCATTTTGGAGGTGTTTGGCGGGGTGGGAATGCTGCTTTCGGCCACGATGTTGCCGCCCGCATCCACCAGCCCCAGCTTAGTGCTGGTGCCGCCTACGTCGATGCCCAATACGATTTTTTTCATACCTTTTTTTGGGGTTGAGATGATAGAAAATGATTGCTGAATTGCGGGCGCAAAGGTAGGAAAAATTCTTCGATGTGCGACAATGCGATGGGCGATAATGCGACGTGCGACGTGCGACGTGCGATTGCTCCGCACAGGCCCGCCTGCATCCCGTGCGCAGGGCGGGAGGCTAAATCTTTTTTTGAGGTGCTATTCCAATCGTTCTGCATGGCGCACGGGTGAAAGGCGTGCCCCGAATAAGGCCTATGCTCCGTGCGCAAAACGCTGCTGT
This sequence comes from Prevotellaceae bacterium, assembly GCA_031289995.1. The sequence continues at coordinate 4,946 of JAITOI010000199.1, forward strand.
ATTGCCAACCGCAGGCTGCGCTACCGCTTGCCTGCGGTTATGAAAATTACGTCCCTTCGGGACTTGCAGCAGCTATTCTGACTATTGCACCACTCGCTCGTCGTCATTGCGGGCTTGACCCCACAGCGTCGTCATTGCGGGCGCCTGTGCCCTTTAGGGTATGACCCGCAATCTCCACGCCGCTTGCCATCCTTGCAACGGATGCGGAGTGGGTCAGCGAGGAGATTGCGGGTCAAGCCCGCAATGACGGCGAGCGGGTGACGGCGAGCGGGTGACGACGAGCGAGTGACGGCGAGCGGGTGACGGCGAGCGGGCGACAGCAACACCACTGCGAAGTCCCGAAGGAACGCAATTTTCATAACCGCAGGCAAGCGAAGCGCAGCCTGCGGTGACGACAAACGCGCGGTTTGCGCACAGGGTAGGGACGCGATTCATCGCGTCCCTACACATTCGGGGCACGACCTGCACCCGTGCGCACGGCAGGACGCTTGGACTTGCGTCATCCGCGGGCCGCATTCATCCAGCAAACCCAGCGCCAGCCTACGTTTGAGGATATGCGGAAGGGGCAAAAAAACAGGCAAATTCTTTGCACCTGTAAAAATTTTTAATT